>NZ_JBFUGW010000005.1:0-80852 GCF_056402735.1 Rhizobacter sp. P3_C12 | reverse complement strand
GTGCGGCGGCCGCGGCCGGGGCAGCCGCCGCCGGCTTCGCCGCGCGGCGCAGCACCGTGCGGATGCGCGCCACCAGCTCGCGCGGCGAGAAGGGCTTGGCGACGTAGTCGTCCGCGCCCAGCTCGAGCCCGACCACGCGGTCGATCTCATCGCTGCGCGCGGTCAGGAACACCACCGGCACGTCGGCCAGCGCGCGGATGCGCTTGAACACCTCGAAGCCGCTCGCGTCGGGCAGGCCGACATCGAGGATCACCAATGCCGGTGGCTGGGCCTGCACCTGCGCGACCGCCTCTTCACCGGTCGCGACCCAGGCCGGCTCGAAGCCGTCGGTGCGCAGCGCGTACTGCAGCGTGTCGGCGATGCCGGGTTCGTCCTCGACGATCAGGATGCGCGGCTTCATTCGGTCGGCAGGAAGCCTTCGATCGACAGGTAGCGCTCGCCGGTGTCGTAGTTGAAGCCGAGCACCGTCGCGCCGGCCGCCAGCTCGGGCAGCTTCTGCGCGATCGCGGCCAGCGTCGCGCCCGACGAGATGCCCACCAGCAGGCCTTCCTCGCGGGCGGCGCGGCGGGCCATCTCCTTCGCGGCCTCGGGGTCGACCTGGATCACGCCGTCCAGCAGGTCGACGTGCAGGTTCTTCGGGATGAAGCCGGCACCGATGCCCTGGATCGGGTGCGGGCCCGGCTTGCCGCCGCTGATCACCGGCGACAGCGTCGGCTCGACCGCGAACACCTTCAGCTTCGGCCAGCGCGCCTTCAGCACCTTCGCGCAGCCGGTGATGTGGCCGCCGGTGCCCACGCCGGTGATCAGCGCGTCGATGCCGCTCGGGAAATCGGCGGCGATCTCCTCGGCGGTGGTGCGCACGTGGATGTCGATGTTGGCCGGGTTGTCGAACTGCTGCGGCATCCAGGCGCCGGGCGTCTCGGCCACCAGCTCGTTGGCGCGCGCGATCGAGCCGTTCATGCCCTTCTCGCGCGGCGTCAGCACGAAGGTCGCGCCATAGGCCAGGATCAGGCGGCGGCGCTCGACGCTCATGCTCTCGGGCATCACCAGCACCAGCTTGTAGCCCTTCACCGCGGCGACCATCGCGAGGCCCACGCCAGTGTTGCCCGAGGTCGGCTCGATGATCGTGCTGCCCGGCTTCAGCGCGCCGCTCGCCTCGGCCGCCTCGACCATCGCGAGCGCGATGCGGTCCTTGATGGAGCCGCCCGGGTTGGAGCGCTCGCTCTTCACATAGACCTGGTGCGTGCCGCCGAACAGGCGGTTGATGCGGATGTGCGGCGTGTTGCCGACCGTCTGCAGGACATTCGATGCGAGCATGGGGACCTCCGTCGTTGGACCGCAAATTATGGGCGCGATAATTCGCCGATGTACGCCGCCCTCCAGAACGACACCTTCCTGCGCGCGTGCCTGCGCCAGCCCACCGACCACACGCCCGTCTGGCTGATGCGCCAGGCCGGCCGCTACCTGCCGGAGTACCGCGCCACGCGCGCCAAGGCCGGCAGCTTCATGGGCCTCGCCACCAACACCGACTACGCCACCGAGGTCACGCTGCAGCCGCTCGAACGCTATGCGCTGGATGCAGCCATCCTGTTCAGCGATATCCTGACCATCCCGGACGCGATGGGTCTGGGCCTGAGCTTCGCGCTCGGCGAGGGGCCGAAGTTCGCCTCGCCGGTGCGCGACGAGGCCGCCGTCGACCAGCTGGCCGTGCCCGACATGGACAAGCTGCGCTACGTGTTCGACGCGGTCACGTCGATCCGCCGCGCGCTGAACGGCCGCGTGCCGCTGATCGGCTTCTCGGGCAGCCCGTGGACGCTCGCCTGCTACATGGTGGAGGGCGCCGGCTCCGACGACTACCGCCTCGTGAAGACGATGCTGTACAGCCGCCCCGACCTGATGCACCGCATGCTCTCGATCAATGCCGATGCGGTCGCGCTGTACCTGAACACGCAGATCGAGGCCGGCGCGCAGGCGGTGATGATTTTCGACAGCTGGGGCGGCGTGCTGGCCGACGGCGCGTTCCAGGCCTTCAGCCTGGCCTACACGCAGCGCGTGCTCAGCCAGCTGAAGAAGGAGCACGACGGCCAGCGCATCCCGCACATCGTGTTCACGAAGGGCGGCGGCCCGTGGCTCGAGGAGATCGCCGGCAGCGGCGCCGACGTGGTCGGCCTCGACTGGACCGTCAACCTCGGCCAGGCGCGCCAGCGCATCGGCGGCCGCGTCGCGCTGCAGGGCAACCTCGACCCGAACGTGCTGTTCGCGCCGCCGACGCAGATCCGCGCCGAGGTGGAGCGCACGCTGCAGAGCTATGGCAGCGACCGCACCGGCCACATCTTCAACCTGGGCCACGGCATCAGCCAGCACACGCCGCCGGAGCACGTGTCGGTGCTGGTCGACGCGGTGCACGAGGCCTCGCGGCGCTGAATCGCGGTTACAAAGCCCCGGTCTTCTGGGGGGAGTGATTTCCCCAGGTACGTTTGCACAGTGCTTGACTTATCCCCAAAACGCTGAATGTGACGAATGGCCGCTCTTGCGTCAACGAAGGCGACTGCCAGATCGTGGTGCACGCGCTAAGTCGTTGATTTCATTGGGTCTGAAAACTGCCGCTAAAGTGAGCAACGCAAGCGGAGGCCAAGCAGATCAAGAACTTAGCGCAGCTCTCTGCAGGTTTCCCACAAAGTTATCCACAGAACGCGGGGAAAGCTCCAAAACGCTTTGTGTATCAGCGACTTAGACGGATTTTCTGAGGGGCCCTCTAGCTTTGACCGATAACTCGCCCCCGCTGGCCGCCGAGCTGGCCACCGCCTTGCCGGTGGCGGTCGAGACCCCGCAGCACAGCGGATTGCAGGGCACACTCGACTACACAAGCGAGCGCCCGCTCTCGCCGGGGACGTTGGTGCGCGTGCCGCTGGGCCGGCGCGAGGTGCCCGGCATCGTCTGGCCGGGCGAGGCGAGCAGCGAGCCGACGCTGGCGCTGAAGCCGATCGCGCAGGTGCTGGACGCCTTGCCGCCGCTGAGCACCCGCTGGTGCGAGCTGGTCGGCTTCGCGGCGGCGTACTACCAGCGCAGCGTCGGCGAGATGGCGCTGGCGGTGCTGCCGCCCGAGTTGCGCAAGCTCGACAACGACCAGCTCGCGAACCGCGTCGCGCGCCTGCGCAAGGCGATGGCCGCGGAACCCGCGCCGGCGGCCGCCGCGCCGGCCGCGCCCGAGCTGAACGCCGACCAGGCCGCGGTGCTCGAGCAGCTGCAGGTGCTGCACACGCCGGGCGCGGCGCCGGTCGTGCTGTTGCACGGCCTGACCGGCAGCGGCAAGACCGAGGTCTACCTGCGTGCCGCGGAGCGGGCGCTCGCCGCCGGCCAGCAGGTGCTGGTGCTGGTGCCCGAGATCAACCTGACGCCGCAGCTCGAGGCCCGCTTCGCCGAGCGCTTCGGCAGCGGGCCGGTGCCGCGGCGCATCGTCTCGCTGCACAGCGGCCTGACACCGGCGCAGCGGCTCAAGCACTGGCTCGCGGCGCACCTCGGGCTGGCCGACCTGGTGCTGGGCACGCGGCTCGCGGTGTTCGCGCCGCTGCCGCGCCTCGGGCTGATCGTCGTCGACGAGGAGCACGACCCGTCCTACAAGCAGCAGGAAGGCGCGCGCTATTCGGCGCGCGACCTCGCGGTGTACCGCGGCAAGCTCGAAGGCGCCTGCGTGGTGCTCGGCTCGGCCACGCCGTCGATCGAGAGCTGGCAGCGCGCCGACCAGGGCCGCTACGTGCGGCTGACGATGGGCCAGCGCATCGGCGGCGGCACGCTGCCGGCGGTGCGGCTGGTCGACATGAACCTGCTGCCCAAGATCAAGGGCATCAGCACCGCGCTGTCGCCGCAGCTGGTGGCGGCGCTCGGCAAGCGGCTCGAGCGCGGCGAGCAGAGCATGCTGTTCCTGAACCGGCGCGGCTATGCGCCGGTGCTGCACTGCGGCGAATGCGGCTGGAAGAGCGGCTGCCCGAACTGCAGCGCCTTCCGCGTGTTCCATCGCGTCGACCGCACGCTGCGCTGCCACCACTGCAGCCTGACGCAGCCGGTGCCGCGCGCCTGCCCCGATTGCGGCAACCTCGACATCGCGCCGATGGGCCGCGGCACCGAGCGGCTCGAGGAGCAGCTCGCGCAGGCCTTGCCCGGCGCGCGCATCGTGCGCATCGATGCCGACTCGACGAAGCTGAAGGGATCGCTCGAGGCGCAACTGTCGGCGGTGCACGACGGCAACGTCGACGTGCTGGTCGGCACGCAGATGGTGGCCAAGGGGCACGATTTCCGGCGCATCACGCTGGTGGCGGCGGTCGACCCCGACAGCGCGCTGTTCAGCAGCGATTTCCGGGCGCCGGAGCGGGTGTTCTCGCTGCTGATGCAGGCGGCAGGGCGGGCCGGGCGCGATGCGGCGCAATCGGGCGCGAGCGAGATGTGGGTGCAGACCTGGCACCCGCAGCATGCGCTGTACCAGGCGCTGCGCACGCACGACTACGCGGCCTTCGCGGCGCAGCAGCTGAAGGAGCGCGAGATGGCGGGGCTGCCGCCGTTCACGCACCTCGCGCTGCTGCGGGCCGAGGCGCGCACCGCGCAGGCGGCGCGCGATTTCCTGCAGGCGGCGGCCGACCTCGCGAACCGGTTCGAAGGCGCCGACCAGCTGCTGATCTACCCGCCGGTGCCGACCAGCATCGCCCGCGTCGCGAACGTCGAGCGCATGCAGATGCTGATGGAGGGGCCGTCGCGCGGGGTGCTGCAGCGGGTGCTGAGCGCCTGGGTGGCGAGCCTGCCGTCGCTGCGCAGCGAGCACAAGGGCGTGCTGCGCTGGGCGCTGGACGTGGATCCGCTGGCGATCTAGGGTTGTTTCTTGGCGGGCGGCTCGAAGCGCTGCGCCGGCTTCGCGGCCTTCGCATACAGCCCCTCGACGCGCGGCAGGTTGGCCTCGATGTCGCGGATGCGGGTCGGCCCCGACGGGTGGGTCGACAGGAACTGCGGCGGCGCACCCTTGCTGGCCTGCGCCATCTTGTTCCACAGGCTGACGCCGGCCCGCGGGTCGTAGCCGGCGCGCGCGGCCAGTTCCATGCCGACGAGGTCGGCCTCGGATTCGTCCTCGCGACCGAACTTCAGCGTCAGCAGCTGGCCGCCCATGTCGGCCACCGAGCGGCCGATGCTGCCGAGCCCGAGGATCGCGGCGCCGAGCCCGATCGCCCCTTGCGTCGCCAGGTTCTTGCCCATGCGTTCGCGGGCGTGTTCGCGCAACGCGTGCGCGACCTCGTGGCCCATCACCATCGCGACCTCGTCGTCGGTCAGCTGCAGCTGCTCGAGGATGCCGGTGTAGAACGCGATCTTGCCGCCGGGCATGCAGAACGCGTTGACCTGCTTCGAGCCGATCAGGATGACCTCCCATTTCCAGCGGTTCGCCCGCTCGTTCCACTCGGAACTGAACGGGATGATGCGCTGCGAGATCGCGCGCAGCCGCACCACCTGCGGGTGGCTGTCGGGGCCGAGCGCGCGCTGCTGCGCGGCCTGCTGCTTCAGCTGCGCGTATTGCTGCGCGGCAGCCTGCTCGATCTGGTCGGCCGACACCAGCTTCGTGAAGCGCGATTCGCCGCCCACGTCGACGCCGTCGCGCGCCCAGGCCGGCACGGCCAGCGTCGCGCCGGCGGCGGCCAGCGTCGCGGCGAAGCGGCGGCGGGCATGGAAGGCGCAGCCGCAGGTGATCAGGGGGAGGTCGGCGTCGTGGTTCATGGCAGGTTCAGACTGGCAGATGGGGTTGCGGTTCCCGGACTCAATCATCGACGGGAAGCTGTGTCGGATCGACCTCGAGCGCCTGCACCGGCGCGCGCAGCCACACGAGCATCAGCAAGGCCGGCAGCGCGAGCACGGTGGACAGCAGGAAGAAGGTCGGCCAGCCGATGGTCTCGGCGGTGACGCCGGCCACCGGGCCGACCCAGACGCGGCCGACCGACGCGAACGCGCTCAGCAGCGCGTACTGCGTCGCGGTGAAGCGCTGGTTGCACAGGCTCATCAGGAACGCGACGAACGCGGTCGTGCCCATGCCGCCGGTGATGTTCTCGAGCGCGATCACCATCAGCAGCCCGCCGTCGACCGGCGTCGCCTGCTTCAGCCAGACGATGGTCCAGTCGAAGGCCGGGATCGTGACCCCCGGCAGCAGCCCGTGGCCGTGGCCGGCGAGCCACCAGAAGCCGAGGTTGCTGAGCATCTGCAGCACGCCGAACAGCAGCAGCGCGCGCCACAGCCCGAGCTTGAGCATCAGCGCGCCGCCGAGCAGCGCGCCGCCGATCGTCAGCCACAGGCCGATCAGCTTGTTCGCGACGCCGACCTCGGCCGGGCCGAACTGCATCGCCTTCAGCAGGAACGGCGTCATCAGCGAGCCGGCGAACGCATCGCCCAGCTTGTAGAGCACGATGAACGCGAGGAAGGCGCCGGCGCCCGGCTGCACGAAGTAGCTGCGCAGCCCGCCGAGCAGCGTCTCGAAGCGCGCCGCGCGCGCCGCCCACGCGGCCAGCGGCAGCGTGAACGCGATGCCCAGCAGCAGCGCGAGCAGCTCGGTCCAGCGCTGCTGCAGCGCGGCCGGCAGGCTGCTGCCGGCCCACCAGGGCGACAGCACGGCCGCGGCGATCGGCGGCCCGAAGCGCTCGCTCAGCACGAAGCCGAGCGCGACCGCGCACAGCACCGCGCCGAAGCCGATCACGTCCTGCCGCGCGACCGACGACGGCCGCAGCGTCAGCGGCAGCCGCGGCAGCGCGACCGCCGACAGCACCGCGGCGCCGACCATCAGCCCGGCCATCACGCGGTAGACGTCGGGCCAGGACCAGCCGCCGCCCTGTGTCGGATCGACCCAGATCAGCGCGACGCCGCCCGACAGGATCATCGCGAGCCGGTAGCCGAGCACGTAGAGCGACGAGCCCAGGCCGCGCTCGCGGGCGGGCAGCAGGTCGGTGCGGTAGGCGTCGACGACCACGTCCTGCGAGGCCGACACGAAGGCGACCAGCACCGCCAGCAGCGCGAAGCTGCGCGTCGCGCTGCCGGGCGAGGTGGTGGCCATCAGCAGCAGCGCGCCGGCCAGCGCCAGCTGCGTCAGCACCAGCCAGCCGCGGCGCCGGCCGAGCCAGGGCAGCTCGAAGCGGTCCATCAGCGGCGCCCACAGGAACTTGAAGGTGTAGGGCAGGCCGACCAGGCTGAGGAAGCCGATGGTCGCCATGTCGATGCCCTCGACGCTGAGCCAGGCCTGCATCGCCTGGCCGGTCAGCGCGAGCGGCAGGCCGGACGCGAAGCCGAGCACGCTGACGACCAGCAGCCGGAAGGCGACGGCCGCCCGGGAGGACGGCAGCGCGGGCTGCACGGAAGCGGAATCGGACATGGGCCCGATTCTAGGGAGTCACTTCGGTGCGGAAGCGGGCAGCGGCTGCTGCCGGTAGATCGCCTCGGCCAGCGCCAGCAGCTGCTCGCGCGGCAGGCTGCCGGCCAGCGCGTAGCCGGTGCCGGCCTCGACCCAGTAGAAGAGGTTCACGTCGCCGTCGCGCTCGAAGCGGAACGCGGCCGGTGCGGCCTCATCGGGCTTGCGCAGGTAGACGGTGACGCGGGCCGTGCCGCCGGTGGCCTGGTACATCAGCTGCGCACCGGGCCCGGCCCCGGCGCCGTCGGGCAGCAGCCGCCCGCCGACCAGCTCGTAGCCCTGCTCGCGCAGGTCGAACAGCTTGACCGGCACGTTCAGGCGCCGCGTCAGCCAGCGCGACAGGTGCTCCTCCTGGGCGCGGCTTTCCTCGGCCGTCTTGCCGGCCACCGCCACCTCGACCGGGTGGCGCTGCTCCGGCACGTAGACGCTGTGGGCCAACGCCGCGCGCTGCACCCAGCCGCCGGCCGGTGCCTGGGCCACGACTGCGCGCGCCGGCTGCACCCGCCACATCGCGCCGGCGCCGATCAAGCCGCCGAGCGCGAAGATCGCGAGCGCCGCCGCCCACTGGCCGCGGCCCTGCCACCACGGCGCTGCCGCCTCGGGCGCGTGCTGCCACACGAGTTGCTGCAGCCGCTCCGGCACCGGCTCAGCCTCCGCGGGGGCCAGGCGGGCGCGCAGCGCATCGCGGTCGGCGGCCCACAGCCGCACGCGCGCCGCTTCTTCGGGGTTGGCCAGCAGCCAGGCATCGACCTCGGCGCGGCGCTCGGGCGGCAGTTCGCCGTCGAGCCACGCGCTCAGCGTGTCGTCGCGTTCGTCGGGGGAGGAGAAGAGGGGGGCGGCCATCATCGACATCCAGTTCAGACCACGCGCCGCAGCGGCTGCACCGACGCCACCGGGGCGCGGCCGTCGAGCAGCGCGCGCAGCGCGGCGCGCCCGCGCGAGATGCGCGACATCACGGTGCCGATCGGGATGCGCAGCACCTCGGCGCATTCGGCGTACGACAGTTCCTCGACCGTCACCAGCAGCAGCGGCTCGCGCTGCTCGACGGGCAGGCGCTGCAGCGCGGCGACCAGGTCCATGCGCAGGCCGACATCGGCGCCGGGGTCGCTGCCGCGCAGGTCCTGCTCGGTCTGCAGCTCGTGCGGATCCATGATCGACAGCCGTCCGCTGCGGCGCAGCGTGTCCATGTGGGCGTTGTGCGCGATGCTGATGACCCACACCAGGATGTCGCGCTGCTGGTCGAACTGGTGCCAGTGCGACAGCGCGCGCTCCAGCGCCGTCTGCACCAGGTCGTCGGCCGCCGCGGCATCGATCAGCAGCGAGCGCGCATAGCGCCGCAGCCGCGGGATCGTGCCGAGGAGCTGCTGGCGGAAGGTGCTGGGAACGCTCACCTGAGGTCTACGCGGGGCGACGGGCGGCTATTCCCGCTCAGCCATGCCAGATCGCGGCTTCTGTCACGCCTAGGGCACGGAAATCGTCCGCTCGCAACGGCAGGTCGTTGACGCAGAAGAACTCGTCGAGCTGCGGCGGCGCGACCGACGTGCCCGACAGCATCGAATGCGCCTGGCCGCGGTGGTGCACCTGGTGCTGGTAGAGGTGGGCCAGCAGGCGGTGCAGCGGTTCGCGGTCGATGCGCTGCGTGCGCGGCACCTGGATCACGCGCTCCAGCAGCGTGCCATCGGCCAGCAGCGCGTGGGCGACGRCGAGCAGGCGCTGGTCCATGCGCTGCTGCGCGGCCACCAGTTCGGCGCAGGTCGCGCACGGCTCCTCGGGGTCGAAGAACGACCCCGGGTCGGGGTGGGGCGGGTCGCCGCGCAGGCTGCGCTCGATCGCGTCGAGGTAGTAGTCGTCGACCGTCAGGTTGTGGTTCAGCGTCGCGCGGATCGACGGGAAGAAGCCGGTGCGCGGCGCCGTGAACTCGTCCTGCGTCAGCCGCCCGCAGGCCTGCAGCAGGCGGTGGTTGGCCCAGGCGTTGTTGTGGGCGCTGGCGTACAGGTGGCGGGCGAGCGAGGTCATGGTGTGTGAGGTGTGCCTACCGATGTTCCCGCAGCGCGAGCCGTTCGTCCAGCCAGCGCAGCAGGTCGAGCCACATCTGCCGCATCTCGGCATCGGTCGGCGTGCGGATCGCGCTCGGCAGCTCGATCGTCACCACCGGCACGCCCTTGTGCACGCCGCCGTAGTGGCCGAGCGAGCCGGGGAAGATGCCGACGCGGTCGAGGTAGAGCCGCCCGAGCCGCTGCGGCGGCACGCTCGGGCCGTCGAAATCGAGCACGCCGTACGGCGCGTGCACGGTGACGATGACGTCGGGCTTCCAGGCCTCGATCGTGTCGGTCACGAAGCGGGCCTCGGGCTCCGACAGCGCACGCGGGCCGGGCCAGCGCCGCGGGTCCTTCTTCGTGCGCTTGAGCCAGTAGACCGGCGCGTCGCGGTCCCAGTGCGGCGTCGGGAAGTTGCGGTTCAGGTCGACGCCGTGCGCATTGGTGCGCGTCGGCTTCGGCAGCAGCAGGCCGTCGGGGTTCAGCGCCGGAACGAACCGCCAGTCCATGCCGGCGCCGGTGTCGCCGGCGTGGGCGATCCAGTGGAAGACCAGCGCGCTCGACGACAGCTCGTCGCCGTGGATGCCGCCCAGCACCAGCACGCGGCGCGGCGCGGGCGGCGGCGTGTCGTCAGGCAGCAGCAGCGGTTGTGGCGCCGGCACGTCGCGCTGGTACAGCGCCACGCCCTTCACCGACGCGGCGCCGGACGGCTTCAGCGCGGCACGCTCGCACAGCGCCGGGCTCAGGTTCGGCAGGCGGCGGGCCAGCTCAGGGCAGGGCGCCTCGGCCTGCGCCGCTGGCGCCAGCCCCCAGGCGAGCAGCACGCAGACGCCCCGCAGCGCCCGTCGAATCATCGGGTATCGTGTCATGCTGCACGAGTGTAGGAGCTGCCCGACCCCCTCAAATGAGAGTTGGCGGCGCCTGCCGCCGCCCTCCACAATTCCGGCATGAATGCAATGCTGCGCCCCATGGCACCCAGTTTCTCGGCCCAGGAGTTCCGCGTTGCGCTCGGGATGTTCGCCACCGGCGTCACGATCGTCACCGCGCTCGACCTGCACGGCAACCCGGTCGGCCTGACCGCCAATTCGTTCAACTCGGTGTCGCTGTCGCCGCCGCTGGTGCTGTGGAGCCTGTCGCGGCGCGCCGGGTCGATGCCGGCGTTCACGCGCGGCTCGCACTATGCGATCAACATCCTTGCCGCCGACCAGCGCCCGCTGGCCGAGCGCTTCGCCGCGAAGGACATCGACCGCTTCGCCGGGCTGCGCTTCCGCGAAGGCGTCGGCGGTGCGCCGGTGCTCGAAGGCGTGGCCGCGGTGTTCGAGTGCTTCAACCGCAGCCAGTACGAAGAGGGCGATCACGTGATCTTCGTCGGCGAGGTCGAGCGCTGCGAGCGGCGCGAAGGGGCGCAGCCGCTGATCTATCACGGCGGCCGCTACTTCACCGAGCTTCCCCTGTAGCCCGGATGCCAATCCGGGACGGCGCCGAACCCCGGATTGGCATCCGGGCTACTTCCTGGTGCGCGCGAACTCGATGAACCACGCGACGCTCGATGCATTCGCCATCGCATCCAGCTTGAACACCTGCTCGGCCGGCGTGCCCATCAGCAGCTTCTTCACCGGCAGCTCCATCTTCTTGCCCGACAGCGTGCGCGGGATCGCGTCCACCTGGAAGATCTCGTTCGGCACATGCCGCGCCGACAGCGCGCTGCGGATCTCCTGCTTCAGCCGCGCGACCAGCGCCTCGTCGAGCACGCGGCCCGCGCGCAGCACGACGAACAGCGGCATCCAGCTCTCGCGGCCCAGGTACTCCAGGTCGACCACCAGGCTGTCCAGCACCTCGGGCAGCGCCTCGACGGCGCGGTACAGCTCGGCCGTGCCCATGCGGATGCCGTGGCGGTTGATGGTCGCGTCGCTGCGGCCGTAGATGATCGCGCCGCCGCGCGGCGTGATGCGCAGCCAGTCGCCGTGGCGCCAGACCGCAGGTCTTCCATGTCCACCCGGGTACATGTCGAAGTAGCTGTCGCGGTACCGCTGCCCGTCCGCATCGCCCCAGAAGTACAGCGGCATCGACGGCATCGGCCGCGTGCACACCAGTTCGCCGACCTCGTCGACGAGCGCATGCCCGCGGCCGGTCGCCGGGTCGGGCTCGCTCCAGGCCTCGACCGCGGCGCCCAGGCAGCGGCACTGCATCTCGCCCTCGACCACCGGCAGCGTCGGCAGGCCGGCCACGAAAGCGCCGGCGAAATCGGTGCCGCCCGACAGCGAGGTGAGCCACAGCGGCCGGTCGCCGACGCGCGGCAGGTGCTGAGCCGCCCAGCGGTACACGTCGGCCGACAGCGGCGAGCCGGTGCTGCCGAGCGCGCGCAGCCGCGCGAGCCCCGGCAGGCGCGCCGGCTCGATGCCGGCCTTCATGCAGCTCGCGAAGAACGCGGCGCCGGCACCGAAGAAGGTCGCCTTCGCATCGGCGACGAAGCGCCACAGCGTGTTCCAGTCGGGCTGCCCGCTGCGCCCGGCCGGGCTGCCGTCGTACAGGCAGATCGTCGTGCCGTTCAGCAGCCCGGCGATCTGGCAGTTCCACATGATCCAGCCGGTCGCGCTGTACCAGTGGAAGCGGTCGCCGCCCTCGGCGCTCGGGCCCAGGTCGTTGTGCAGGCCCATGAACTTCAGGTGCTCCAGCACGACGCCGCCGTGGCCGTGCACGATCGCCTTCGGCAGCCCGGTGGTGCCGCTGGAGTAGACGATCCACAGCGGGTGATCGAACGGCAGCGGGTCGACCTGCAGCGGCGCGTCGCCGCACAGCAGCCCGTCGAAGTCGTGCCAGCCGGCCGGCAGTGCGTCACCCAGGTTGCGCCACAGCAGCACGTGCTTCAGCGTCGGCAGCTCCTTCACGAGGTTCTGCAGCAGCGCGAGCCGGTCGTGCGCGGTACCGCCGTGCACATAGCCGTCGCAGCCGACCAGCAGCGTCGGCTCGATCTGGCGGAAGCGGTCGAGCACCGCGACCGGCCCCATGTCGGGCGAGCAGACCGACCACACCGCACCGAGGCTGGCGGCCGCGAGGAACGCGACCACCGTCTGCGGCGTGTTCGGCATGAAGGCGCAGATGCGGTCGCCGCGCACCACGCCCAGCTGCCGGTAGTGCGCCGCGAGCGAGGCCACCTGGCGGCGCAGCTTCGGCCAGCTCCACTCGAGCAGGCTCGCGCAGTCGCGCAGCCGCTCGTCCTGGAAAACGATCGCCGGATGCCCGGCCGCATGCGCCGCGTCGGCATGGCGGAACACCTGCTGCGCGTAGTTCAGCTGCGCGCCGTCGAACCAGCGCGCGCCCGGCATGCGGTCGTCGGCCAGCACCTGCGTGAACGGCGTCGGCGACTGCAGCCCGTAGAAGTCCCAGATCGAACGCCAGAACGCGTCGAGATCGGTGACGGACCAGCGCCACAGCGCGTCGTAGCCTTCGTGCGTGGTCGCGTCGAAGGGCAGCCCGCGCTCGCGGGCCAGCCAGTCGGTGTAGCGCAAGATCTGCGGTCTGGGTACTGCCATGCGTGCCTCACTCGAGACCAACGAACTGCCACGTGTCGCGCATGAACGGATGCCTCAGGTGCCCGATCACGCGCCGCTGCAGCACGTCGCTGACGACGGTGTGCACATGCGCCTTGTACGGCATGTACGCCACCAGAATGTTCTTCGCCTCGCGCATCAGCGCCGCGCGCTCCGGCCCGTCGGGCAGCACGTTCTGCCGTTCGAACAGGCGATCGTAGGCCGGCAGCGAGAAGTGCGCATCGTTCGATTCGTTCGCGTTCGGCCCGTAGCCGATGCCGAGGAAGAAGCCGCCGTCCGGCGTGCCCGCCACCCAGCTGAAGCCCCACATCATCAGCTTGCCGGCGCGCCCCATCTTCAGCAGCTCGGGCCAGCTCGCGATGTCGAACGCGATGCGCAGCCCCACCGCCGCCATGCACTTGCGCCACAGCTCGTTGAACTGGCGCTGCCGCTGGTCCGGCCGTGACGCGAGCCGCAGCACCAGCGGGCGGCCGTCCGGCCCCTCGCGCCAGCCGTCGCCGTCGCGGTCGACATACCCGTACAGGTCGAGCAGCGCGGCCGCACGCGCGACGCTGGTCTCGCTCATCGTGCTGCGGTAGTCGTCTTCATAGCCCGAAGTGAACGGCGCGACCACCGACTGCGCCGGGATGCCCTGGCCGTGGCGCAGGTCCTCGAGATCCTGCCGGTTGTCGTAGGCCAGGCAGATCGCGCGGCGCAGCGCGACCTTGTCCGGCGCGTTGCCGCCGACCACCGGGTCATCCATGTTGAAGTAGGTCAGCGCCATGTCGGCCTGCGCGCTGCGCTGAAGGCGCACGCCCTGGCGCGCCAGGTGCGGCGCGATGCGGTTGCCGGGCGCCGCGATCGGCGTGAACTCCACCGGCAGCGCCAGCACGTCGAGCGCGCCGTTGACGAACGCGAGCCACTGCGGCTGCGCCTCGACGATCACGCTGACCTCGATGCGCTCGGCCACCGGCAGGCGCCGGCCGGCCAGCTGGCGCGCGATCTCCTGCGCGGGCGCATCGCCGGGCGCCGGCTCGGCCTCGAAGTGCAGCTCGCGAAAGCGCGGGTTGCGCACCAGCTCGATGCGCGAGCCGCGGCGCCAGGCCGCGAGCATGAACGGGCCGGTGCCCACCGGGTGCGCGGCGATCTCGGCGCCGTAGTGCTCGACCACCTCGCGCGCCACTGCGCCGACCAGCGCGCCCTGCGTGAACCAGTGGTGGAAGCGCGGGTTCGGCTCGGCCAGCCGGATGCGCAGGGTGTAGCGGTCGAGCGCGCGGATGCCCTCGACCTCGCGGTCGTAGTCGAACGGCTTGCCGCTGCGGCGCGCCTGCGCGCGCAGCTCCGTCAGGTCGCGCAGCTTCGCGTTCTCGAACACGTAGATGTTCTCGCAGTTCAGGCGCGGGTCGTAGAAGCGCTTGACGCTGTAGACGTAGTCCTGCGCCACCAGTTCGCGCGGCTTGCCGCCGAAGACCGGGTCGTCGGCGAAGAAGATGCCCGGGCGGATGCGGAACGTGAAGGTCTTGAAGTCGTCGCTGATCTCGGGCAGCGCGACGGCGGTGTTCGGGCGCAGCTTCACCGGGCGCGCGAGGTAGTCGTAGGTGAGCGGTGGCTCGAAGATCGCGCTCGCCACCTGCGCCGAATTGACGTCCGAGATCTGGCACGGATCGAAGCCGGTCTCGGCCACGCTGAAGGCCAGCCGCAGCGTGCCGCCGGTGGCGTCGGCCAGGCCCGGTGCGCCGCACGACAGCGCCGCCGAGGCGGCAAGCCAGGTGCGGCGCGTCAGCGTCATGCCTGCTGCGCCGCGCCGTTCAGCGGGCGCCCCGCAGGCTGTCGTCAATGTCCAGGTATTGCCAGAAGCGGCTGACGAAGAACGGGCGCCGGTACCCGATCACCCACGGCTGCGTCAGGTCGGTCACGATGCGGTGCACGTTGTACTTGTGCGGCGCGAGCGCCGTCGCGATGCGGTTGGCCTCGTCGAGCAGCGCCAGCCGCTCCGGGCCGTCGCCGATGCTCTGCATGCGATCGTAGATCTCGTCGAAGCGCGCGTTCTTGAAGCGCCCGAGGTTCTGCCCGCCGGAGGCCGGGCCGTACAGCAACTGCATCGCGTCCTGCACGTCGGGCGTCGACGCGGTGTAGCCGAGCTGCCAGACCATCAGCTGGCCGGCGCGCGCCGCCTTCAGGTTCTCCGGCCACTGTGCGGGCTTGATCTCGATGCGCAGGCCGACCGCGTCCATGTTCTTCTTCCACAGCTCGTCGAACTGGCGCGACAGGCTGTCCGGCGAGGTGGCGTACTGGATCACCAGCGGGCTGCCGTCGGGCAACTCGCGCCAGCCGTCGCCGTTGCGGTCGACGTAGCCGTACATGTCGAGCAGCGCCTTCGCGCGCGGCACGTTGTAGTCGCTGTTCTCGGTCTTGTAGTTCGGGTCGTAGCCGAAGGTGGCGGGCGCCACCATGCTTTGCGCCGGGATCGCCTGGCCGCGGCGCACGCCGGAGATCTCGCGCGGCACGTCGGTGGCCAGCCGGATCGCGCGGCGCAGCGCGACCTTCTCGGGCGTGTAGCCGCCGACGACCGGGTCCTCCATGTTGAAGTAGTACAGCGTGCGGTCGGGGTTGACGACGCGCTGCATCTTGATGCCGCGTTTCGCCAGGTTCGGCGCCAGCTTGCCGTTCGGCGCGGCCTGGTTCGCGAACTCCAGCGGCACCGAGATCAGGTCGATCTCGCGGTTCAGGAAGGCCAGCCAGCGCGGCTGGCTCTCCTCGATGATCGACAACTCGACCCGGTCGATCATCGGCAGCCGCCGGCCCTTGAAGCGCTGCAGCAGCGCCTGGCCCTCGGCGTCGTCGGCATTCGGCTCGGCATCGTAGAAGGCTTCGTGGTAGCCGGGGTTGCGCTCCAGCACGATCTGCGAGCTGCGCCGCCATGACGCGAGCCGGAACGGCCCGGTGCCCACCGGGTGCGCGGAGATCTCGCTGCCGTAGTGCTCCACCACCTCGCGCGCGACCGCGCCGTACAGGCTGCTGTCGGCCAGCGTGTAGAGCAGGCGCGGGCGCGGGCTCTTCAGCTTGACCTGCAGCGTGTAGCGGTCGAGCGCGCGCAGGCCTTCGACCGGCTTGTCGTAGTCGAACGGCGTCTTCTTCGCGATCGCCTGCTGGCGCAGCTCGTCCAGGCCGACGAAGCCCTGGTCGTTCATGTCGGAGTAGGACGGGCTCGCGTTGGCCGGGTCGAAGAAGCGCTTGATCGCATACGCGAAATCCTGCGCGACCAGTTCGCGACGCTGGCCCTTGAAGGCAGGGTCGTCCTGGAAGTAGACGCCCGGGCGGATGCGGAAGGTGTAGGTGCGGAAATCCTCCGACACCTCGGGCATCGCGGCCGCCGCCTCCGGCCGCACCTTGAACGGGCGGGCCAGGTAGTCGTAGCGGACCAGCGCTTCGAACAGGTGCACAGTGACGTAGCGCGAGTACAGGTCGCTGATCTTCACCGGATCGAAGCCGGTCTCGGCGGCCACGAAGGCCCAGCGGAAGGTCTTCGCGAGCGGCGCGCCGGTGGGCGGCGCCGAAGCGGCCTGCGGTTGCGCGGCGGCGTGGCCGGCCGTGCCGGCCACGGCCGCCAGCGCGGCAGCGGCGATCAGGAGAGTGCGTCGGATCATTTGGCAGTGCGCGCTTGCTCGAGCGCGGTGTCGATGTCGAGGAATTTCCAGAACTCGCGGACGAACGGGTTGCGGCGGTAGCCCAGCACCCACGGGTGCATCAGGTCGGTGGCGATGCGGTGCGCGCTGATCTTGTACGGCAGGTAGGCCACCATCAGCTTGCTCGCGTCGCGCAGCACCGCCTCGCGCTCCGGGCCGTCGGGCATCCGGCCCTGCTTCTCGAACAGCGCATTGAAGGCCGGCAGGTCGAAGCGCGAGTGGTTGGCGCCGCCCTTGTTCGGGCCGTACGCGAGCGCGAGGAAGGTGTCGGCATCCGGCGTCGTCGCGCTCCAGGCCACGCCCCACATCATCAGCTTGCCGGCGCGCGAGGACTTCAGGTTCTCCGGCCACTTCGCGGTCCTGAAGACCATGCGGATGTTGACCGCGCGCATGCTCTTGTCCCACAGCTCGACGAGCTGGCGGCTCAGTTGGTCGGGCTGCGTCGAGTACTCGATGACGAGCGGGCTGCCGTCGGGCAGGTCGCGCCAGCCGTCGCCGTCGCGGTCGACATACCCGTAGGTGTCGAGCAGCGCGCGCGCCCGGTCGGGGTCGTAGTCGCTCATCTCGGTCTTGACCGTCGGGTCGTAGCCGTACACGGCGGGGGCGATCGCGGTCTGTGCCGGAATCGCCTGGTTCTTGCGCGCGATCTGCAGCTCGGCCGGCGCGTTGTAGGCCAGCGAGATCGCGCGCCGCAGCGCCACCTTCTCGGGCGTGTAGCCGCCGACCACCGGGTTCTCGTGGTTGAAGAAGCCAGCGATCACCGCATCGACCAGCGGCGCCTGGTCCATCTGGATGCCCTGCTTCGCGAGGTTGGGCGCGATCCGGTTGCGCGGGATCGCGATGCCCGAGAACTCGGCCGGCAGCCGGTCGAGGAAATCGCTCTGGCGGTTCAGGAAGCTCAGCCAGCGCGGCTGCGTCTCCTCGATGATCGAGATCTCGACGCGGTCGAGCATCGGGATGCGCTTGCCCTTCATCGCGCGCGCGATGGCCTGCGAACGCGGGTCGTCGGCGGGCGCCTCCTCGTCGTAGAACCGTTCGCGGTAGCCGGGGTTGCGCTCCAGCACGATCAGCGAGCTGCGGCGCCAGTCGGCCAGCCGGAACGGGCCGGTGCCCACCGGGTGCGCCATGATCGCCGTGCCGTACAACTCCACCACCTCGCGCGCCATCGCGCCGAAGGCGCCGGCGTCGGTCATGATCTGCTGGTGGAAGCGCGGCGACGGCTCGGCCAGCCTGACCTGGAAGGTGTAGCGGTCGAGCGCGCGCAGGCCGTCGACCTCGCGGTCGTACGGGAACGGCTGCTTCGAAGCGATCACCTGCTGTCGCAACTCCGACAGCCCGAGCAGCTTCGCGTTCTCGAGCAGGTACAGGTTGGGGCTCTTCCACTGCGGGTCGTAGTGGCGCTTCAGCGTGTAGACGTAGTCCTGCGCGACCAGCTCGCGGCGCTGGCCCTTGAAGGCCGGGTCGTCCTGGAAGTACGTGCCGGGCTTCAGGCGGAACGTGAAGGTCTTGAAGTCGTCGCTGATCTCCGGCAGCGCCGCCGCGGTGTTCGGCTTCATGCGGACCGGCCGCGCGAGGTAGTCGAAGGTCAGCGGGGTCTCGAAGATGCCGGCGGTGACGGTGCGCGAATAGAGATCGCTCAGCTGCACCGGGTCGAAGCCGGTCTCGGCGACCGGGAAGGCATACCTCAACACTTTCAGCGGCGCCGCGGGCTGCGCGGCGGGCGCCGGTGGCGCTGCCGAACAGCAGAGGGCGAAGAAGGCGAGCAGCCCGGCTGCACCGCGTCGGATCATGGTCACGGACTCCTGGTGGGAGGGCACGCTGCCGGCGCTCGTGGCGCGGCGGCATGCCGGAGGCGCGAAGTCTAGGGCCTGCCCGGGGCGGGTGTCCTCCGGGCTTGCCCCGGCCTGCGCGCGGAACTTTCCGCACCGGCATGCAAGTTGCGTGCGCTGCGAAGTTCCTGAGGGCAAACGCGGGGCAGGGGGCTTCGGGCCGGGCCTTAGACTCGCGCCTGCCCAGATTCCGGCACGCGCCGCCCCCCGACCCGGGCCGGCGGGGCGGGCCGGTCCTCTTTTCTCGACCCGAGACGCTCACGACAACATGGCGGCCTACCTGATACGGCGCCTGTGGCAAATGATCCCGACCTTGATCGGGGTGGTGCTGCTGGTGTTCTTCCTCTTCAAGTACTTCGGCGGCGACCCCGCCGAAATCCTCGGTGGCCTGAACGCCACCCCGCAGCAGGTGGATGCGATCCGCGAGCAGCTCGGGCTGAACAAGCCGGTGTGGCAGCAGCTGCTGATCTACTTCCGCAGCATCGTGACGCTGGACTGGGGCCACAGCTGGGCCACGCAGGAATCCGTCAGCAACATCTTCGCGACCCGCGCGCCGGCCACGCTGACGGTGATGCTGCCTATCCTCGCGCTCGACACGCTGCTCGCGCTGCCGATCGCGATGTGGGTGGCCTACCGCCGCGGCTCGCTGGCCGACCGCAGCATCATGGTGATCTCCACCATCGCGCTGTCGGTCTCGTTCCTGGTCTACATCATCGTCGGCCAGTACGTGTTCGGCTTCCAGCTCGGCTGGTTCCCGGTGCAGGGCTGGAGCGACAGCACCTGGACCAACCTCGTGACCTACGTGCCGCTGCCGGTGCTGCTGGCGCTGCTGGTGGGTATCGCGCCGCAGACGCGGCTGTACCGCACCTTCTTCCTCGACGAGCTCGGCCACGACTACGTGCGCACCGCGCGTGCCAAGGGCATGACCGAGCGCACGGTGCTGTTCAAGCACGTGCTGCGCAACGCGATGATCCCGATCGTGACAAACATCGCGCTGGCGCTGCCGGGCGTGTTCGTCGGCTCGTTCCTGATCGAGGTGTTCTTCTCGATCCCGGGCCTGGGCCGCGAGATCATCCTCGCGGTGAACCGCAGCGACTACCCGGTGATCCAGGCCGTCACCGTCTACCTGGCGATGCTGACGATGCTGGTGAACCTGGGCGCGGACATCCTCTACAAGCTGATCGATCCCCGGGTGGTCCTCAAATGAGCGCGGTGCTTTCTCCTGCAGGGCTGCCTGCACGGCAATCGATGGGCGTCTGGCAGGCCGCCTGGAAGCGGCTGCGGGCGGACCGCGTCGGCATGGTGTCGATGGTGGTGGTGGCGGCGTTCGCGCTGCTGGTGCTGCTGGGCTCGGTCGGGCTGCTGGCGCGCGGCTGGCAGAAGGAAGTGGGCGTGCCGAACGCGCCGCCCACCTTCATGGGGCCGGCCGCCGCCGTGGAGCAGAGCGCGATCCCGGTGCCGAAGGGGCCGAACGTCGACCTCTCGGCGGTCGACCCGCTGGCCCCGCGCTACAAGGAGTGGGACGAGCGCGCCGCCAAGTTCAAGACCGAGGACAGCGTCAAGCGCGAGACGCTGCCGTTCGGCGGCGACCGCATCGGGCGCGACGTGCTGACCAAGGCGCTGAAGGGCACGCAGACCTCGGTGTTCGTCGGCCTGCTCGCGGCCATCGTGGCCAGCGTGATCGGCACGCTGCTGGGCGCGCTGGCCGGCTTCTTCGGCGGCAGGATGGGCGACTTCCTCGAGTGGCTGTACAGCGTGTTCACGTCGATCCCGGACATCCTGCTGATCCTGTCGTTCGCGGTGATCTTCGGGCGCGGCATCGGCAGCGTGGCCATCATCCTCGCGCTGGTCGGCTGGACCGGCATGTACCGGCAGGTGCGGGCCGAGTTCCTGAAGCACTCGGTGCGCGAGTACGTGCGCTCGGCCGAGGCGATCGGTGCGTCGGCGGCGTCGCGCATGTTCCGGCACATCCTGCCGAACATCAGCCACGTGATCCTGGTGCGCATGTCGCTGCTGGTGGTGGGCTTCATCAAGTTCGAGGTGATCCTGTCGTACCTGGGGCTGGGCGTCGGCGTCGACGACGTGTCGTGGGGCACGATGCTGGCCGAGGCGCAGAGCGAGCTGATCCTCGGCTACTGGTGGCAGCTGGTGGCGGCGACCGCGTTCATGGCGGTGTTCGTGACGGCGTTCTCGCTGTTCGCCGATGCGTTGCGCGATGCGCTGGATCCGAAGCTGCGGGGACTGGAATGAGCCTGTTGACGATCAAGGACCTGCGCGTGTCGTTCCGCGTGGGCAACGAGGGCGGGGTGGTGCACCGGACCCAGGCCGTGGGCCGCGAGATCGACGGGCAGTCGGTGGGCGTGAGCTTCGACGTGCCGGAGAACACCACGGTGGCGCTGGTCGGTGAATCGGGCTCGGGCAAGAGCGTGACCGCGATGTCGATCCTGAACCTGCTGCCGAGCAATGCCGAGCGGCAGGGCGCGATCGGCTTCCTGGGCCGCGACCTGCTGGCCGCGACGCTGCCCGAGCTGCAGGCGCTGCGCGGCAAGGACATCGCCTGCGTGTTCCAGGACCCGATGAGCTCGCTGAACCCGGTGTTCACCGTCGGGCAGCAGCTGGTGGAGCCGCTGGTGCGCCACCTGGGCCTGACGCGCCGGCAGGCGCTGGCGCGCGCCGAGGCGCTGCTGGTCGAGGTGGGGCTGCCGGAGCCGAAGCGGCGGCTGGCGGCCTACCCGCATGAACTGTCGGGCGGACAGCAGCAGCGCGTGATGATCGCGATGGCGCTGTCGTGCGAGCCGAAGCTGCTGATCGCCGACGAGCCGACGACGGCGCTCGACGTGACGATCCAGCGCCAGATCCTGGAGCTGCTCGCGAAGCTGAAGACGCAGCACCGCATGAGCATGCTGTTCATCACGCACGACCTGGGCGTGGTCGGCGAGATTGCCGACCAGGTGGTGGTGATGCGCCAGGGCACGGTGCGCGAGCAGGGGCCGGTGGCCGGCATCTTCAGCGCGCCGCACGACCCGTACACGAAGGCGCTGCTGGCCTGCCGGCCGACGCTGGAACAGCGCGGTGCGCGGCTGATGGTGATCGACGACCACATCGCCGGCCGCGCGGCGGCGGCGGCGCCGGCACCGAAGGATGCATTGGCGCCGATCGTGATCGATGCGAGCAACCTGACGAAGAGCTTCTGGCTGCGCAGCGGCGTGTTCGGCCGCAAGGAATTCCAGGCGGTGAAGGGCGCGAGCTTCACGCTGCGGCGCGGGCACACGCTGGGCGTGGTCGGCGAATCGGGCTCCGGCAAGACGACGATGGGGCTGACGCTGCTGCGCCTGCACGAGGTGAACGGCGGGCCGGTCGGCGGCAAGGTGATGTTCGACGGCCAGGACCTGCTGGCGCTGAGCCGGCGCGAGCTGCTGCCGATGCGCCGGCGCATCCAGGTGGTGTTCCAGAACCCGTATGCGTCGCTGAACCCGCGCTTCACGATCGGGCAGACGCTGACCGAGCCGATGGCGATCCACGGCATCGGGGCCGACGGCGCAGTGCGCGAGCAGCGCGCGCGGGCGCTGCTGGACAAGGTCGGGCTCGACGACAGCGCGATGCACAAGTACCCGCACGAGTTCTCCGGCGGCCAGCGCCAGCGCGTGGCGATCGCGCGCTGCCTGACGCTGGACCCGGAGGTGCTGGTGCTCGACGAGGCGGTCAGCGCGCTCGACGTGTCGGTGCAGGCGCAGGTGCTGAACCTGCTGAAGGACCTGCAGGACGAGCTGGGCCTCGCCTACATCTTCATCAGCCACGACCTGGCGGTAGTGCGCTTCATGGCCGACGAGGTGCTGGTGATGAAGGACGGCGAGGTCGTCGAGCAGGCGAGCGTCGCGCAGATCCTGGAGCAGCCGCAGCAGGAGTACACGAAGCGCTTGCTGGGGGCGATACCGCGCGGCTACAGGGCCGCGAGCGCGGCGTAGCCGCTGATCACCGGTAGCGCTTCACGATCGCCTGGTAGGACCCGTCCGCCCTCATCTGATCGATGGCGTCGGCGATCCTCCTGGCGATCTCCTTCGGGAAACCGTGGGACGCGGCGACCCAGGACACCTTGACCGGCCCCAGGCGGGGGCCGTACTTCAGTTCGGCAGGGTCGAAGCCGGCCTGCCGGTACACACCGTGCGCCATCAGGTCGGTCGTCATCCAGGCGCCGATGCGTCCCAGCTTCAGTTTCCGGGCATTCGTCAGGTCGTCGTCGGTCTCCTCGACATACGGCAACCCCGCATGGTCCGCCTCGTCCTTGAAACTGGTGCCGCGGACATAGCCCACGACCAGCGCCCGCGCCTCTTCGATGGAAGCGGGCGGACTGGCCAGGGTCACGAAGACCGTATGGAATTCCAGCACCGGTGCAACCCATTGATACTGGGCTTCCCGGCCGGGCGTGCGGGTGAACGGAATGATCAGCACGTCGTTCCTGGCCTGGGTTTCCAGTTGCGCCCGCTGCCACGGCAGGAAACTGAACTCCGGTGAAATGCCCGCCCGCCTGCAGGCCTCGCGGACGACCTCCAGCACGACGCCGCCCGGCTGCCCTCCCGCCTGGGTCGTCAGCGGCGGGAACTCTGCAGCCACCACCTTGATGGCTTGCCCGGCCGCGCCGGACGGCAAGAGCAGCGATGCCAGCAGCGCCAGTACGCCAAGGCCCTGGAGGGTCATTCTTCGCATGCGGGAACTCCTCTCGCGCTACCGGGCCGTCAGAGTGACGGCGAGTCCGCTTGTCGGCGCGCTCGGCATTGTCTTAACATCGAAACGTATACACCATTTCGGTCCTCCGCAGGCAGCGCGCTTCATGCGCCGGGGGTCGTGCGAAGCGCGTTGGAGCAACCGACATGCCGTTGCGATTCCGGGTGATCCCGCGGGCCGGCAGCTTGCACAGCAAGCTGATGCTGGCACTGGCGATCCTGGTCGCGCTGGTGGCGCTCGCTGCAGCCTATGTGCTGATCGAACGCGAGCGGGAGCGTCGAATCCTGGAGCTGGAGAGCCGGGCCGCGCGCATCGCCGAGCTGTACAGCCGCTCGCTGGCCTACCCCCTCTGGAACGTCGACCATGCCGCGATCGACAGCCAGCTCGCAGCGCTGGCCCCCAATCCGGAGGTCGCCCAGTTCAGCGTCACGACGGTCGGCGACGGCATGGTGTCCGCGGTCACCCGGATCCAGGCGCGGGATCTGGTCAACCCGATCGTGCGCGTGCAGTCGATCGAGTACGCGCCACCCGGCGGAGCCCGGCAGAAGATCGGAGAAGTCCGTGTCGTGCTGACGCGCGCGGTGGTCGAGGCGGCCATCGGCACGGCCCGCCGGACCATTCTTGCGCTGGTCGCCGCGATCGTGGCCGTGCTGTATGCCGCGACCTTCCTGCTGCTCAGGCGCATGGTGAGCGCGCCCATCCATCGCCTGGAGGCGACGGTGGATCGAATCGCCATCGGTGACATGGACGCGCGCTGTGCGGTCGAATCGAGCGACGAACTGGGCCGGCTGGCCCTGCGCGTCAACGCGATGGCGGATCGGCTGCGCGACTCCGCCCGGCAATTGCGCGACAGCGAAGCGACCTACCGGGGGATCTTCGAGAACTCGTTGGAGGGCATCTTCCACCTGGACCGGTCGGGGGGCCTGCATGACGCCAACACGGCGCTGGCACGGCTGATGGGCTACGCCACGCCCGCCGAGCTGATGGCGGCGGTGAACGGCGATGGCCACGACGGCGCGCCGCCCGGTCGCCGGCCCCTGTTCACGCCGGATCGGACGGCCTCGCTGTTCGCCGCACTCGAACGGGACGGCGAGATCGCCGGCATGGAACTGCAACTGGCGCGTGCCGACGGCAGCCCGGTCTGGGTCCAGCTCAACGCGTGGCAGCAAGGCGGCGGGGCGGCCGGATTCCATGGGCTGGTCAGCGACATCACGTCGCGCAAGCGCACGCTGGAGGACTTGCGCAGCCATCGCGACCACCTGGAGGAGGCGGTGCGCGAGCGCACCGCGGAACTGGATGAAGCGATGAAGCGGGCCGAGGTCGCGAACCAGGCCAAGAGCGAATTCCTTGCCAACATGAGCCACGAGATCCGCACGCCGATGAACGTGATCCTCGGCATGTCGCGCCTGGCGCTGCAAGGCGACCTCGATCCGCAGCAGCACAACTACATGCGCAAGGTGCACCGATCCGCCGAATCGCTGCTGCGCATCATCAACGACATCCTCGACTTCTCGAAGATCGAAGCCGGCAAGCTCGACATGGAGGTCCTGACCTTCGACCTCGGCAACGTGATGGACGACCTCGCGAACCTGGTCGGCCTGAACGCCGAGGAGAAGGGCCTGGAACTGGTGTTCGCGTTGCCGCAGGACCTGCCCGGCACCCTGGTGGGCGATCCCTGGCGGCTGGGGCAGGTGCTGATCAACCTGGGCAACAACGCGGTCAAGTTCACCGAACGGGGCGAGGTCATCGTGGCCGTCGAGGTGCTCGCGCGCGATGCGGCCTCGGTGCGGCTGGGCTTCGAGGTACGCGACACCGGCATCGGCATCGCGCCCGAGGAGCAGCAGCGGCTCTTCAAGCCGTTCTCGCAGGCCGACTCATCGACGAGCCGCCGCTTCGGCGGCACCGGGCTGGGCCTCGCGATCAGCCACCACCTGGTGCACATGATGGAAGGAGAGCTCGGGGTCGACAGCACACCCGGGCGCGGCAGCCGGTTCCACTTCAGTGCGCGCTTCGGCCTCGGGCCTGAACCTGCCACCCACGACGCGGCTTTGCCGGACGGCGGCCTGCAGGGTGTCCGGATGCTCGTCGTCGACGACAACGGCGCCGCGCGCGAGATCCTGGTGCACATGGCCGGCGCGCTCGGGCTGCGTGCGTCGGCCGCGCGCGGGGGCCGCGAGGCCATCGACGCGGTCGCGGCGGCGGATGCGCGCGGGGAGCCCTTCGACATGCTCCTGCTCGACTGGAAGATGCCGGGCATGAACGGGGTCGACTGTGCCAGGCAGGTGGCACGCATGCCGCTGGCGCACCCGCCGCCCACCCTGCTGATGGTCACCGCCTTCTCCCGCGATGAAATGGCGCGCGTCCTGGCGACCGAGCGGCTCGGCGTGGCGGCGACGCTGACCAAGCCGGTCACGCCTTCGACGCTGCTGGACGCCTGCCTGCAAGTGAGGGGCACGCCGCGGCCGCGTGCCCTGCGAAGCGGGCTGCGCGATGAAGCGCTGCAGGGCCACTGCGCCGCCCTGGCCGGCGTGCGCGTGCTGCTGGTCGAGGACAACCCGTTCAACCAGGAGCTGGCGAGTGAGCTGCTGGGCCGTGCGCGGATCGAGGTCCTGGTGGCCAGCAACGGCCGCGAAGCCATCGGGATGCTGGCGCGCGAGCGCTTCGACGCGGTGCTGATGGACTGCCAGATGCCGGTGATGGACGGCTATGCGGCCACGCGCGAATTGCGCAGCGACCCGGCGTGGCGTGACCTGCCGATCATCGCGATGACGGCCAACGCGATGGTCGGCGACCGCGAGAAGGTGCTGGCCGCCGGGATGAACGACCACATCGCCAAGCCGATCAACGTGGGTGAGATGTTCGCCACGCTGGCGCGCTGGATCCGGCCTGGCGTTGCCGGGGCAGGCAACGGTTTCCCTGGCATCGAGAGCGCCGCCGCGCTGGCCGGGATGATGGGCGACGAGCAACTCTATCGGCGCCTGCTGGGCAAGTTCAGGGATCGGGAAGCCGGCTTTGCGGCCCGTTTCGGTGCCGCCCGTGCGGCGCTCGACATGACCACGGCCACGCGCCTGGCCCACGACCTGAAGAGCGTGTCCGGCAGCCTGGGGGCGACGGCCGTGTGCGAGGTCGCGGCGGAGTTGGAGCATGCCTGCTCCAACGGTGCAGGGCCGGCGGACATCGACGCGCTGCTCGCGGCGGTGGTCGAGCGTCTCGACCCGGTGCTCGCCGGCTTGCGCTCGCTCGAGGCGCGAGCCTCCCCGTAGTGCCGACAGGCCCTAGAACCGCACGCGCAACCCGGCCGCGACGCTGGTGCCGTTCTCGGCATTCGTCAGCCGGTCGCTCATCACCACCGCATACGCATCGGTCAGCTTCGACAGCGCATGGTCGTAGCCGAGCGTGACGGTGCGGTTCTTCACCTCGCCCGGGTTGAAGTCGGCATTCGCCTGGCCGTACTGCGCCACCACCTTGCCGAGCGCGCCCACCGGCACCGCGACACCGAGCCCGTAGATCGTCGACTTCGTGTCGAGCGTGGCCCGCGTCTTCACGCGCGTGGCCTGTGCATACAGCTTGGCGACGCTGAAGTCGTACGAGCCGCCGAATTGCAGCGTCTCCTGGCGCTCGAAGCCGGCCGGCACCGCGACCAGGCCGTTCTTCACCTGCTGGTAGGCGATCGTCGCGCCCCAGGTGTCGGTCAGCAGCACCCAGTTGCCGCCGATGTTGCGGCCGGTCGCGCCGGGCGCGCCTTCGCCCAGGTTGGCGATCAGGCCGACGTTGTAGCCCTCGGTGTTCGAGGTGTTGTAGAGCAGCGAGTTGTTCCAGGCCGTGTCGCCCTGGAAGGCCAGGCCGGTGCTCGGCGCGAACACCTGGCGGATGCTCGGCGAGAAGCCGAACGAATCGCCGATCGCGTTGAACGACAGCGTCGAGACGAACAGCGGCGTCGTGTTGCGCCCGAGCGTGCTGGTGCCGAAATCGCCCTGGAAGCCGACGTAGGCATTGCGCCCCCAGAACGCCTCGCCGCTGGCACGGCCCGCCGCGCCGGTGTCGGCGCGCAGGTAGTGCTCGAGCGCGAACTTCAGCTTCAGCGTGCCGCCGAGGTCCTCGGTGCCCTTGAACCCAAGGAAACTGCTGGTCATCTTGCCGCTCTCGGAGCGCAGCGTGCGCTGCGTGCCGGCATCCTGGAAGCGGCCGGCCGACATGTCGAGCAGCCCGTACAGCGTGACGGACGACGCCGGCGATGACGCGGTTTGTTGTGCGGAAGCGGCTGCAGGCAGCGTGAGGACGACCGCGGCAGCGGCCAGGCAGGACAGACGACGGTTCATGCAGCGGAACTCCGGCAGGGACGTGGGGTGGATTCGGAAAAAGGCCCGTCAGGATAAACCCGGACGCGTGTGCGGCCGGTCACACCCCGTTTCGTTGACGCCACATCGCCCCGCCCGCGGCCGGCCCAGAATGGGGACCGACACCGGAGCACCCGATCCATGGACTTGACCGTCAACGGCCAGACCCTGCCCCTGCCGCCCGAGGCCGTGGAGCCCGGCATGCCCTTGCTGTGGGTGCTGCGCGACGTGCTGATGCTCACCGGCACCAAGTTCGGCTGCGGCGTCGCGGCCTGCGGTGCCTGCACGGTGCACGTGGATGGCCAGGCGGTGCGCTCGTGCGTGACGCCGCTCTCGGCCGCGCAGGGCAAGCCGGTGCGCACCATCGAGGCGCTGGGCGCGCCCGGCCGGCCCCACGCGCTGCAGCAGGCGTGGATCGCCCACCAGGTGCCGCAATGCGGCTACTGCCAGAGCGGCATGCTGATGGCCGCGGCCGACCTGCTCGCGAAGAACCCGTCGCCCACCGATGCCGACATCGATGCGGCCATCACCAACCTGTGCCGTTGCGGCACCTACCCGCGCATCCGCGACGCGATCAAGGGTGCGGCCGCCGCGCTGCGCGGCGACGCCCCCCGGCAGGACAAGGGCAACGAGGCGCGCGCATGAAGCGGCGCAGCCTGCTGCTGAGCGCGCTGGCCGGCGGCGGCGCGCTGCTGGTCGGCTGGAGCGCGCTGCCGCCGCGCAGCCGCATCGGCACCTCGCACCCGCTGCCCGATGCCGACGGCAGCGTGACGCTGAACGGCTGGATCCGCATCGAGCCCGACGGCCAGGTGCAGCTCGCGATGGCGCGCAGCGAGATGGGCCAGGGCGTGCACACCGCGCTCGCGATGCTGGTGGCCGACGAGCTCGACACGCCGCTCGCGCGCGTGAAGCTGGTGCAGGCGGCGCCGCAATCGCTCTACGGCAACGTCGCGATGTTCGTGGGCGCGCTGCCCTTCCATCCCGACGACACCGAGCCCGGCCGCGAGACCGCGACCGTCAAGGCGGGCCAGTGGATGGTCAGCAAGTTCGCGCGCGAGCTGGGGGTCAGCGTGACCGGCGGCTCGTCGAGCGTCGCCGACGCGTGGGACGTGCTGCGCCTGGCGGCGGCCACCGCGCGCGCGCAGCTGCTGGGTGCGGCGTCGCTGCAATGGAAGCTGCCGCGTGCCGAGCTGCAGGTGCATGGCGGCATCGTCAGCCATGTGTCGGGCCCGCATGCGCATTTCGGCGAGCTCGCGAGGCTGGCCGCGGCGACGCCGATCGGCGACGTGCGCACCAAGGATCCGAAGGACTGGACGCTGATCGGCACGCCCGCGCCGCGCACCGACCTGGCCGCCAAGGTCGACGGCAGCGCGCGCTTCGGCCTCGACACGCGCCAGCCGGGCCAGCTCTACGCGGTGGTGCGCCACTGCCCGATGCTCGGCGGCAGCCCGCAGCGCGTGAAGGTCGAGGCGGCGATGCAGCTGCCCGGCGTGCAGCGCGTGGTGCGGCTCGGGCCGTATGCCGGCTCGACCGCGGCGGTGGCGGTCGTCGGCCGCAGCACCTGGCATGCGCAGCGCGGCGCGCAGGCGCTGGAGATCGACTGGGCGCCGCCGCCGGCCGGCGGGGCCGACACGAAGCGCATCGACGAGGCGCTCGAGCAGGCCGCGCGCGAGGCCGCGCACAGCGGCGGCGGCTTCGCGTTCCACACCCGCGGCGACGTGCAGCAGGCGCGCGCCGGTGCCGCGCGGCAGATCGAATCGCTGTACCGCGCCCCCTACCTCGCGCATGCGCCGATGGAGCCGATCAACTGCACCGCGCGCGTGCACGACGGCGGCGTCGAGCTGTGGGCGCCGACCCAGGTGCCCGACATGGCGCGCGAGATCGCGGCCCGCGTGGCCGGTGTGCCGCTCGAGGCCGTCACGCTGCACGTCACCTACCTGGGCGGCGGCTTCGGGCGGCGGCTCGACGTCGACTTCGTCGCGCAGGCGGTGCGCATCGCGATCGAATGCGGCGGCCACCCGGTGCAGCTGGTGTGGCCGCGCGAAGAAGACATCGCGCATGATTTCTACCGCCCGGCCGGCGTCGCGCTGATGCAGGCGAGCCTGGACGCCAAGGGCATGGTGTCGGGCCTGTCGATCACCTCGGCCGGCGATGCGATCACGCCGCGCTGGATCGAGCGCGTGCTGCCGGCGCTGGCCGGGCCGGTCGACACGCCGGACAAGAGCGCGGCCGAGGGCCTGTACGACCTGCCGTACGGCATCTCGCACCAGCGCATCGCGCAGGTCGCCACGCACAGCGGCGTGCCGGTGGGCTACTGGCGCTCGGTCGGGCATTCGCACCATGCGTTCTTCAGCGAATGCTTCATCGACGAGCTGGCCGAGGCGGCGCACCAGGACCCGGTGGCATTCCGGCTCGGCCTGCTGGCCGACATGCCGCGCCATGCCGCGGTGCTGAAGCTCGCCGCCGCGAAGTCGGGCTGGGGCCGGCCGCTGCCGGTGGGCCAGGCGCGCGGCGTGGCATTGCACGAGAGCTTCGGCAGCATCGTCGCGCAGGTGATGGAGGTGTCGCTGGCCGATGGCCGCCCGCGCATCCACCGCGTGGTCTGCGCGGCCGACATCGGCGCGGTGGTGAACCCGGGCATCGTCGCGCAGCAGATGGAGAGCGGGGTGATCTTCGGGTTGTCGGCGGCGCTGTACGGCCGCATCGACATCGAGGGCGGTGCGGTGAAGCAGCGCAACTTCCCGGATTACAAGCTGCTGACGCTGGCCGAGTGCCCGCGCATCGAGACGCACCTGGTGCCGAGCAGCCGCGCACCGGGCGGCATGGGCGAGCCCGGCACGCCGCCGGCGGCCCCGGCGCTGGCGAACGCGCTGTATGCGTTGACCGGCAAGCGGCAGCGGGCTTTGCCGTTGATGGGTTGATTTCCGTGTGGCCTACACTCACATGGAGATCGAACGCGGGGCAACATGACTCTCATCGGAACAGGCATCTATCCATTGAATCAGGCCGCGCGCCTGGTGGGAGCCCAGCCACGTTCCGTTCGTCGCTGGCTGAAAGGCTATGGACGCACCTATAAAGGCCAGCATGTCCGTTCAGAACCCTTGTGGACGACGGAATTTGCCAACGAGGAGCTGCCGGGTGACGTCGTAGGCTTCCGCGACCTGATCGAGCTGCGCATGGTGGCTGCATTCTCGAAGCAGGGCGTCGACCTCAAGATCATCCGCGCGACGGCAGACGCTGCACGAGAGGAATACGGCAACCGCTACCCGCTCACGCTCAAGAGATTTCGGTCCGATGGTCGCCGCATCTTCGCGGAGGCGATCGCCAAGGTCACTGGCGAGCCTCACCTGATCGACCTGCTCAGGCGGCAGTTCGTGTTCTCCGACATCATCACGCCGTCGCTCTACGCCGGTATCGAGTACGAAGACGAAGATGCGCGCCGCTGGTACCCCATGGGGCCTCGGAAAAAGGCCATCGTTCTTGACCCCGCGCTTCAATTCGGCACACCGGTCCTGTCAGAGGCAGGTATTCCGACCGACACGGTTTACGCGTCGTATCTTGCGGAGGGTCGGGATTCGAAGGCCGTCGCGCGCATCTTCGACATCCCATCGAAGATGGTTGACTTGGCCGTGCAGTTCGAACAGCAACTGCCAGCTTGAAGTTTTTCTTCGACAACAACCTGTCGCCTCACTTGGCGCACGCCATCGGGGAGTTGTCAAAGCGGCATCCCGAAGTCGAACGGGTCATTCACCTGAGCGACGAATTCTCTCGGAACGCGCCAGACACCGAGTGGCTCGCTGCCCTCGAAAAGGACGGGCCGTGGTACATCGTGTCCGTCGATCGATTGAACAAGCAACATGGCGCCGAGCGGGAGGCCATCCGTCGCGCCGGCCACACCGTGTTCGTGCTCGACCGGCAGTGGTCCAAGCAGTTGTACTGGCTTCAGGCGGAGCGGTTGGTTCGATGGTGGCCTCAGATCATCAATCAGGCGGCGTTGGTCACCGGGCAGTCCTTCAATGTCCCGTGGCAGCATTCCACCAAGGCGAAATTCACCGGCATCAAGCGGTGATCAGACCCGCTTCTCCGCCTGCGCCACCGCGCGCAGCAGCGCCTGCCGCAAGCGGTGCGCATCGATCGGCTTCGTCAGGAACTCGTTCATCCCCGCGGCCAGCGCCTGGTCGCGCTCCGACACCAGCGCGGCCGCCGTCAGCGCGATGATCGGCAGCTCGTCGGCCGGGTGCCGCTCGCGCAGCTGCCGTGCCGCTTCGTGGCCGCTCAGCCGCGGCATCTGCACGTCCATCAGCACCGCATCGAACAGCCGGCCGTCCTCGACCGAGCGCCGCACCGCCGCCAGCGCCTCCAGCCCGTCGACCGCCTGCACCACGTCGATGCCCCACTGCTCGAGCATCGCGACGCCGATCATCATGTTGACCGGGTTGTCCTCCACCATCAGCACGTGCGCACCGGCCAGCGACGCGGTGTCGAGCGATTCGGCATCGGTGCCGACCTCGCGCGCCGGCGTGGCCGGCAGCGGCAGCGCGGCCCAGAAGCGGCTGCCGCGGCCCGGCGCGCTCTCGACGCCGACGCGCCCGCCCATCAGCGTCGCCAGCTCCTTGCAGATCGACAGCCCGAGACCCGTGCCGCCGAAGCGCCGCGTCGTCGACGAATCGGCCTGCGTGAACGGCTGGAAGAGCCGCTGCTGGGTCGCCTCGTCGATGCCGGGGCCGGTGTCGAGCACCGCGAGCTGTACCAGGCCGTCGCTGCCGACCGAGGCGTCCAGCGTCACGTGGCCGCGCTCGGTGAACTTGATGCCGTTGGTCAGGTAGTTGCTGAGGATCTGCCGCACCCGCACCGGGTCGCCCAGCACCGTGCCCGGCACCTCGGGTGTCATCGCGAGCCGCAGCGACAGCCCGCGCGCCTGCGCGAGCGACTGGTAGGCGCGGTGCACCGCCACCAGCAGCCCGCGCAGGTCGAAGGCCACCGCCTCGACGCTGAGCTTGCCGGCCTCGATCTTCGACAGGTCGAGGATGTCGGAGATGATGCTCGCGAGGTTCTGCGCGCTGTCCTGGATCTGCGCCAGGTACTGGTCGCGGCGCAGCGCGTCGAGCCCCGGGCGCATCGCGAGCCGTGCCAGGCCCAGCAGCCCGTTCAGCGGCGTGCGGATCTCGTGGCTGGTGTTCGCGAGGAACGCGCTCTTGGCCTGGTTGGCGGCCTCGGCCACGTCGCGCGCATGGGCCAGCGCCTGCTCGAAGGCGCGCCGTTCGGTCACGTCCTCGGCGATCCAGATGGTGCCACCCTGGCTCGGGTGCGTCGGGTCCACCGCCTGCGCGAGCAATCGGCACAGGAAGCTGCTGCCGTCGCCGCGCCGCATCATGCGCTCGACCTCCACCGGCTCGCCCTGCGCGAGCCGCGGGCCGACCAGCGCGCCCATCTCGGCATAGGCGGCCGCGTCGCTCCACACCACCTGCCCTGGCAGGCCGATCAGCGCGCCGGGCGGCCAGCCGAACATCGCCTCGAAGCAGGGGTTGGCCTGCATGAAACGGCGGTCGCGCGTCAGCGCGATGCCGATCGACGCGTTCTGCAGGATCGCCTCGTGCTCCAGCCGGACCCGTTCGGTCTCGGTCACGTCGCGGCCGTTCAGCACCAGGTAGTCCTGGTCGTCCATCCGGAAGCGCGCCGCCGACAGCAGCAGCGACACGATGCTGCCGTCGCGCCGTACGAAGGTGGCCGGCAGATCGGTCACCAGGTCGCCCTGGGCGAGGCCGGCGACCAGCGCCTCGCGGTGCGCCTGCCGGTGCCAGATGCCGATCTCGAGCGCGGTGCGGCCGACCACCTCGTCGCTGCGCCAGCCGGTGATGCGCGTGAAGCTCTCGTTGACCATCACGTAGCGGCCGCTCGCGACCTCGGTCAGCGTGATGCAGTCGGGGCTGGTCGCCACCAGGTGCGACAGCAGCGCCTGCGAGCGGCGCTGCGCGGACTCGGCCTGCACGCGCGCGGTGATGTCGTGGAACATCGACAGCGTCGCCGGGCCGTCGGGCGCGCTGACCCGCATGCCCGAGGCTTGCGCGCTCAGCGGCCGGCCGTCCAGCGAGACCAGCTCGAAATCCGCGACGCCGAGGCCCTCGCCGACCGGCAGCGTCTCGAGCGTGGCGATGCGCCGGCGCACCTGCTCGAGGCCTTCGCCGGTGGGGTAGAGCTGCATCAGGTCGAAATCCTTCATCGCCTCGGCCGACGCGAAGCCGAACATGCGCGCGGCGGCGTCGTTCGCATCGACCGCGATGCCGTGGCGGTGCAGCACCAGCGCGGTCGGCGAGCGCTGGAACAGCTCGCGGTAGCGGCGCTCGCTCTCGGCAGTGGCGCGGCGCGCCTCGACCTCGGCGGTGATGTCGCGGCCCAGCCCCCAGTAGCCGAGGAAGCGGCCGTCGGCATCGAAGCGCGGCCGGCCGCTGACCACGCTGTGGCGCAGCTCGCCGTGCTCGCCGGGGCGGCTGGCCATCAGGTTGCTGAACGGCAGGTGGGCTTCGAGGTCGGCGCGGTGGCGGGCCAGTGTGTCGGCATCCAGCCCGATCTGCGGCATCTCCCACGGGCGGCGGCCCAGGCGCTCCGTCGCATCGATGCCGGAGTACTGGTTCAGCTTGTCGCTGATGTGCGTGAAGCGCAGGTCGGCATCGAGCTCCCAGTACCAGTCGGCGGCCATCAGCAGCAGGCTGCGGAAGCGCTCCTCGCGGTCGCGCGCCTCGCCGAGCGCGCGGCGCACGACGCCGGCGATCAGCATCCCGCAGGTCGCGCCCGAGGCGAAGATCAGCCAGTGCGTCAGCACGCGCACCGGCAGCGGGATGGCTTCTGCCGGGATCGGCCCGGGCAGCCAGCCCCTGTTGTTCGCCAGCGCGAGGCCGGCGACCGCCGCGGCCATCGCCAGCGCCAGCACGAGGCCCGCGGCCGGGCTCGACAGCACGGTGACGACGCAGATCAGCAGCCCGAGGTAGCCGAGGTTCAGCGCATGCACGCCCTGGCCGAGGCCGATCGCGGTGATCAGCACCGCGATGGCGGCGATCCAGCCCATCGCATGCACCAGCTTCGGCAGCGCCATGCGGCGCAGGCCCCACAGGCCGAGCGCGAAGCACCCTGCCAGCACCAGGCAATCGCCGACCAGCAAGGCCCGCATGCCCGGGCGGGTGGGCAGGGCGGGCGACAGGTAGATCAGCGCGCCCAGCAGCGAGATCGTGACGCCGACGCCGAAGAACAACCGGGCCACCAGCCGGTCCAGCGGTTCGCGCGGCAGAAGGGGCAAGGGCGAGGAGAGCGGCACGGCGAGGGCCCGCGCGTTGGCGACCTGCGCGGTGCCGCCGAGTGTGGCACCGCGCCGTGGCCGTGGCGGGTTGGTTTTCCCGGTTTTGCCGGCGGGCCGTGCAGGACTGCACGGCGCGCTGCCCCGGGCGAGCGTCAGGCGGCGGGTGGGTGTGCGTTGATCCGCAGGGCCGATGCCAGGTGCGCCGCCACCACCGCGATGCGCCGCAGGTGTCGCGACTCCGGATGCGTCAGCAGCCACAGCTGCGTCTCGCATTCGGCCAGCGGTTCGCCGAGCAGTTGCAGCTCGCGCCGCTGCGACGCGAGGAACACCGGCGCGATGCCGATGCCCAGCCCGGCGGCGATCGCATCGACCACCGACTGCACGCTGTTGACGCGCAGCACCGGCTCCACCTTCGGCAGGTGCTTCCTGCGCCAGCGCACCGAGGGATGCTCGGGCAGCGCGTCGTCGACGGCGATCCAGCGCGCTGACGCCAGGTCGGCCAGGTCGATCGGCTTGCGCTGCCGTGCGGCCGGCTTCAGCCCGTAGACCGCCGAGCGGATCGGCCCCAGCTCGCGGCCGACGACGTGCGGCGGCGGCTTGACCGTCGCGCGCAAGGCGATGTCGGCCTCGCGCTGCGACAGGTTCACGAGCTCGTTGCGCGCGGTGAGCTCCAGCCGCAGCAGCGGGTGCGCCGCCGCCAGGCCGGCCAGCGCCGGCAGCAGCAGCCCGCTCAGGATCGTGTCGGTGGTGCTGATGCGCACCAGGCCGCCGACCGCGCCGGCATCGAGCCGCGCCGCGCTGCGCGCCGACTCCAGCTCGGCCTCGATGCGCTCGGCATGCTGCGCGAGCTGCAGCCCCAGTTCGGTCGCGAGGTAGCCGCTGCGCGAGCGCTCGAAGAGCCGCTGGCCGAGTGCCTTCTCGCAGCGCTGCACGGTGCGGAACACCGTCGAGCCGTCGACACCGGCCAGCGCGCCGGCGGCCGCCAGCGTGCCGCCGCGCACCAGCGCCAGCAGCACGGCCAGCTCGCCGGCGCCGATCGGCGAGGTTCCACTCGATTGCGTCTGTGCATTCATCGCTTGCCTGCCTGCCTATTTCAAATGCAAGGACGCAATCCTAGATTGACAGCCTCGACACCTCAACAGGACTTTTCCATGAAGCTCTATTTCGCCCCCGGCGCCTGCTCGCTGGCCGTCCACATCGCGCTGCGCGAGGCCGGCGTCGCCTTCGAGGCGCACCAGGTCGACCTCGCGACCCACACGCTGGCCGATGGCGGCGGCAACTACTTCGAGATCGCGCCGCGCGGCTACGTGCCGCTGCTGGAGTTCGACGACGGCTCGCGCCACACCGAAGGCGCCGCGCTGCTGCAGCACGTGGCCGGGCTCGACGGCACGCACGTGCTGATCGGTGCACCCGGCAGCCGCCGCCGGCTGGAGGTGACCGAGTGGCTGACCTACGTCAGCACCGAGCTGCACAAGACCTTCAGCCCGTGGCTGTGGCACAAGGAGACGGCCGACAGCACGAAGCGCGACGCGAAGCTCAGGCTCGCCGCGCGTTTCGCCGACATGGAGCGCCACCTCGCGACGCGCGAGTTCCTGGCCGGCGACTACAGCGTCGCCGATGCCTACGGCTTCACGATCGTGAACTGGAGCAACCTCCTCGGCATCCCGCTGTCGGACTTCCCGCAGCTGCGCGCGTGGATGGCCCGGGTGTCGGCCCGACCGGCGGTGCAGCAGGCGCTGCGGGCCGAGGGGCTGCTGAAGGACTGAAGCGGGCCCCGCCGAGGGCTCAGGCGGCGGGCTTGTGCGCGTTCAGCTCGAGGCGGGTGGCCTGGGCGACGCGGCGGGCGGCGCTCGCGAAATCGTCGCCGTTCGAGGCATACAGCACCGCACGCGACGAGTTGACGACGATGCTCGCATCGGCGCGCCAGCCGGCGCGCACCGTGGCCGCGGCATCGCCGCCTTGCGCGCCGACGCCGGGGATCAGCAGCGGCAGCGTGGGGGCGATCTCGCGCACGCGGGCGATCTCGCCGGGGAAGGTGGCGCCGACCACCAGGCCGAGCTGGCCGCTGCGGTTCCAGTCGCCCTGCGCGAGGCGGGCGACGCGTTCGTAGAGCAGTTCTCCGCCGGCCAGCGGCTGTGCCTGCAGGTCGGAGCCGCCGGGGTTGGAGGTGCGGCACAGCAGGATCAGGCCCTTGTCGCCGTAGCGCAGCCACGGCTCGATCGAATCGAAGCCCATGAAGGGCGACAGCGTGACCGCGTCGGCTTGGTAGCGCTCGAAGGCCTCGCGGGCGTACTGCTCGGCGGTGGCGCCGATGTCGCCGCGCTTGGCGTCGAGGATCACCGGCACCTCGGGTGCGACGCGCTTGATGTGGGCCATCAGGCGCTCCAGCTGGTCTTCGGCGCGGTGGCCGGCGAAGTAGGCGATCTGCGGCTTGAAGGCGATCACCAGGTCTTTGGTGGCATCGACGATGGCGGCGCAGAAATCGAAGATGCGGGCCGCATCGCCCTTCCAGGCGCCGGGGAACTTCGACGGATCGGGGTCGAGGCCCACGCAGAGCAGGGAGTCGTTGCGGCGTTCGGCGCGGCGCAGCTGGTCGGTGAATTTCATGGCGGGGATTTTAGGTCGCGTGGACTGCGGACTGCCTGCCAGGTCCTTGGCGGCGCACGAACTGCTGGTGTGGGGTCTGGCTTGCGAACCACGCAGGCGAGGCTGCGCAGTGAGAGTTCATCGTTGCTGATGTGCTGGACAATCTCCTTGCACAGTTCAGGCGAGAGCGTGCTCACGGGCGCGGGATTCGCGGCCGAACATCCGGCTGTGAAGACTGACAAGGCCTCGGCCCTCAATTGCACGAGGCCTTTTGGGGGCGCGCTGCGGTTGCGGTTGATGGCGAGGGCGCACAGTCGGCTGTTCATTTCTGCCTCGGCCTGGTGCTCAGAGGTCAGGTGGTCGTAGCTCGGCAGGATCAGGTTCGTCAGGGTTTTGTTCGGCTCGGAAGAGCTCTCCCGTGCCAAGGCTTTCACCAAAGCCTCGACCAGCTTCTCCGAGATCTCGCTGCGCGACAGGTTCAGCGTATGCAGGCAGGTGTTCCGGCGGAGTGCATCGGCCACGACAGCTGAGTCGACGGCGAGGCGGAGTCCGGCCAATGACAAGACCTCCAGACTGTGATTGCCGCCCAGGGCACTGAACAGCTCGGTGACCTCGATCAGCGAACAAGACCCGCTGATCTCCAGGCTCAGAGTGCGGAGATCCCTGGTTGTTGACAGGAGCTTGGCGATGGCGGTCACCATGCCTGGTGTCAACTTCGTGCCCAGGGCCAGATCGCTCCAGTGCTTGCTCCGATTCAGGGAGAGCAGCTTCCTGATGTCGCTCTCCGACAGCGCGCAACCCGACATGCCCAATGCACGCAGGACGTGGCACTCCTCTGCCGCCCCGATGATGCGCTCGCGAACTTCCTTCGAGAATGGATTGCCGTTCAACCATAGTCGTTGGAGGTGGCGGGACTTCAGCAGTTTGCTGACTACCTCACCGACCTGGGGCGGCTCCTGCTCGCCGCGCGGGGAGGTCAGCTTCCTGTGGAGTTTGCGGATCTTCTTTTCTGCCGGCTTTTTCTTGCACAGCCAGGGCTGCACAAGAAAGCGAGTGCGCGACAGATCCAGCCCCTGCACCTTCGGGTTCTCGATCAGGCATTTGTCCAGTCGCTGCAGGCCCCGAGGGGTGAGGTCGTTGCCGCTGAGATCGAGCGTGAACGCCTCGCCTGGCAGCTGCGGCATCCACTCATTGATCCAGATCACCAGGAACTTCAGGTCATCGTCCGTCAGGGGACCTTGCTCGTCGCCTTGCGGGGGATAGCCCAGGCACAGCGTCGGGGCGCTGTCGCCACCTTGGGCCAGGAACTCCTTGACCAACCGGGCGGCTTTGCCGCCATCCCTCTCGCGAATGCAGAAACGCATGACCTGCGACAGGTCCTCCGGGGATGACGGGAGCGTCCGATCGCGAAAGAAATTTGCCACCGGTCCCGTCGTGGGTAGGTCATGCACCGGAATGTTCTCGAACTCTGGCGGCGAGGGGGCCTTCAGATCAATCGGGAGCGTGCTCAGGGAGAGCTTTGCAAATAACGTCTTGCTGCGCTGATGCGCCTTGCCGGTGCGGTTGTTCACGCGCGGTACTCCGTCGATCTGCGATTCTCCTGAGTGGCATCTGCCGCCAGGATGTTCCAGATCGGACCGGCGCCCCGCGACCTCAGCGCCGCGGCGTGCCGATCCGCTTCGCCAGTTCGGCCCCGATCCCGGTGTAGCTGCCCGGCGTCATCGCCAGCAGCCGCTCGCGCTCGGCCTGCGGGATCTCGAGCGTGCCGATGAACTGCTGGATCGCCTCGCGGGTGATCGTCTTGCCGCGCGTCAGCTCCTTCAGGCGCTCGTACGGGTTCGCGAGCTTGTAGCGCCGCATCACCGTCTGGATCGGCTCGGCCAGCACTTCCCAGGCGCTGTCGAGGTCGGCCGCGAGGGCCTCGCGGTTGACCTCCAGCTTGCCGAGCCCGCGCAGCAGGCTGTCGTAGCCCAGCACCGCGTAGCCGAGCGCCACGCCCATGTTGCGCAGCACCGTGCTGTCGGTCAGGTCGCGCTGCCAGCGGCTGATCGGCAGCTTCTGGCTCAGGTGGGTCAGCAGCGCGTTGGCGAGGCCGAAGTTGCCCTCGGCGTTCTCGAAGTCGATCGGGTTGACCTTGTGCGGCATCGTGCTGGAGCCGATCTCGCCTTCCTTCGTGCGCTGCTTGAAGTAGCCGAGGCTGATGTAGCCCCAGACGTCGCGCGACCAGTCGATCAGGATGGTGTTGGTGCGCGTCACCGCATCGAACAGCTCGGCCATGTAGTCGTGCGGTTCGATCTGGATGGTGTACGCGTTGAAGCTCAGGCCGAGCGCGCCTTCGATCACGCGCTTCGAGAAGGCTTCCCAGTCGACCTCGGGGTAGGCCGCCAGGTGGGCGTTGTAGTTGCCGACCGCGCCGTTCATCTTGGCCAGCAGCTGCACGCCGGCGATGCGCTCGCGCGAGGTGCGCAGCCGCGCGACGACGTTGGCCACCTCCTTGCCGACGGTCGTGGGGCTGGCGGTCTGGCCGTGCGTGCGGCTGAGCATCGGCACGTCGGCCAGCTCGACCGACAGCGCGGCGAGGCTGTCGACGATGCGGTCCAGCGTGGGCAGCAGCACCTCGGTGCGCGCGGCCTTCAGCATCAGGCCGTGGCTGGTGTTGTTGATGTCCTCGCTGGTGCAGGCGAAGTGCACGAACTCGCCGGCGCCCTTCAGCTCGGCATTCGATTCGAAGCGGCCCTTCAGCCAGTACTCGACCGCCTTCACGTCGTGGTTGGTGGTGCGCTCGATGTCCTTGATGGCCTGGGCATCGGCTTCGCTGAAGCGCGCCACCAACCCGCGCAGCAGGCCACGCGCGGCCTCGCTGAGCGGCTTGAACTCGGCGAGGCCGGCGTCGGAGAGCGCGATGAACCACTCCACCTCCACCTGCACGCGGCGGTGCATCAGGCCGTACTCGCTGAGCAGCGGGCGCAAGGCGGCGACCTTGGCGGCATAGCGGCCGTCGAGCGGGGACAGGGCGGAGAGGGCGGAGAGGTTCATGGCGGAGCGGGCGGGCGGAAAGCTGCGATTTTAGGCGGGGCGCTCCGCGGGGAGCTGCCGGGTCGATCCGTCAAGTTCTGCTCGATGATTGAGGTGGCAACCAGCGCCCGGCCGCAGCGAGCTTCTGGAGGTCGGTCGGATCATTGTTTTTTTTCAAGTTCCACAAGGCAATGCTGAGAGCCAGCTCTGCAGGCAGCGCCACAGGCGACAAGAGTTGGAGGCTGTGTCCTGCCGACTTGATCTCGGGCAAGTTGAGTTCGAATCTCTCGCGAATCGACGGGGCGGCCTCGCAGTCATCGAGACCTTCCGCGTGCACTTCAATGAGTGAGTGGCTCTTCAAGATGGCTTCACTGAGGAGCTTCACGCTGACGCCGCAGCCCCGGGCGTCGAGGCTTTGCAGCTGCGATGTCTCCAACGCCTTCACAAGCGCCTCCTGGGTCGCCACGTTGAGCGGATGCCCGGCGATGTTCACGGAACGGAGTGTTGTGTTCTTCGGGAAGTGTGTGAAAAGCCCCCGGTACTCCGGGTCCGTTTCAAGAGGTCTTTCTCCGAACATTTCGGGTCGGATCAGCGACAGATCGAGGGTATGCAGGCTGCATTGAGTTGACAGCAAACGCGCCGCCAGTTTGCTGCAACACTCGTTCAGGGGCAGCCCGGCGAGGTTTGCGACTTGCAGGGTGTCGTGAGATCCGATGGCAGCGATGAAGTCCAGGCATGCAGCCGCGCGGGTGAAGCAACCGCGCAGGATGAGCTGCGTCAGGGACAAGTTCTTCTTGAGTGCGGTAGTGAGGGTTGCCGTCGGCTCGAAAAGTTGCTGCCCTGACAGGTCCAGGTGCTGGATGTGTTGGCTGCCCAGCAGCAGATGGCAGTGAGACCAGATCTCGGCCTGGTGTCCCGTCTTGCCGTCTTCCCTGCTGATCACGAGCTTGCGCAACTCCGATGACTGCAGCGCCTTGCAGAGTTTCTCCCAGTTCACGCCCTTGACGGAGAGATCCGCCTCTTTCAGGTCGGCCGCTTGCGCGAGTGCCCGGTAAAAGGAGTTGCTGATCTTGTCGTGGAAGATATTCCCCCGAAGGTTCAGCCGCTCGATGCCGGGCAGGATCTCGTCGAGGTGCTTCAAGCCCGATTCATCGATCGCGTGGCCTGAAAGATCGATGGCTATCAGCGTCTCGAGGGCTGGTTTCCACGCTTGCAACCACTGGCCGATGAATTTGACGTCCTTGCCGGTGAGCCGGTCTTTGTCTTCAGGCAGGAACTCGCTGGACGCGGGCCGTACGTTCAGGTGCAAGGTCTTGGCGCCTCCGACCTGGTCACGCTGGCGGCGGAGATACAACCACGCCAGGGCGTTACCTTGACGGTGCTTGGCGAGCAGGCGGCCGATTTCACCCAACGCCACCGTTGTCAGGCCAGCGAGCTGCCGACCATCGACAAAGCCCCCATGTCCGCAGTTTGTCAGTGCCTGCGCGACTTTTCTGTCGAGCGGTGGCTCTTCCATCTTCAACAATGCCTCGGCAGCCACGGCCTCTGGCTCCCGCTTTCTCGGTGACACCACGTTGAGCGCGGCACGTTTGACATTGCCGAGGTTGAGTCCTTTCATCGCAATTTCTCCCGCCATTGGTTGCATGAGCGCAGTGAGTAACATCGGCCCGCCAATGGTTCAGCGATCGCACCCGATGACCGTCTTCACCTCCGCTCGTTCCAGCGTCACCGTCCTCGCCGCGGTGCTGTTCGTCGTGGCAGGCTGTGATCGCCACACGGCGCCGGCATCGCCCGCATCGCCGGTCGCTTCGGCTGCTGCGTCATCCGCCGCGATCCCTCCGGCGATCACCGCCGCATCGGCTGCCGCGGCCCTCACCGCCCAACTCCAGCAACGCGCCGACGGCGTGCTCGCCGCGCACCGCCAGATGATCGTGCTGATGACCGGCGAGCGCGGGCTGAAGCCGGCCGAGCGCCGCGCGGTCGGGGCTGTCGGGCAGTTGCTGTTCCATGACCTGCAGGAGCGTGTCGATGCGCTCGCTGTCGCCGCGGCCGACACGGCCAACCCCGCGACGCTGCCGGCGCTCGAAGCCCTGCTCGACCGCATCGAGAGCGAGCCCGGCTGGTTCGACGCCGATCGCCTCGCCTTCAAGGAATTCCTGACCCGCCTCGCGGCGCAGTACGCGCAGTCGCAGTCGATCGCCGGCCTGAAGCTCGCGCGCCGTGCCAATGAAGACCTGGCCGTGCTCGCCGAGGTGGAGCAGGCCTACGACCGCGAGCTGAAGGACGTGTTCGGCCGCTTCGCCAAGCGCGGCATCGAGCTGCAGCGCGAGAAGTGGGCCGACTACGTCGCCAAGCTGTCGAAGCTCTACAACCGCGAGCAGATCCTGAAGGACTACGCGACCATCGTGCCGTACACCGCGGCCTCGACGAAATCCGGCGCCGCCGAAGAGGCCGATTCGCGCGAGATCTTCGGCGGTTCGCTGCCGCCGAAGACCGTGGTGCTGACCTTCGACGACGGCCCGCACCCGAAGTACACCGACGACATCCTCGACATCCTGAAGCGCTACGACGCGCCGGCGATCTTCTTCAACCTCGGCCGCAACCTCGGCACCGTCGATGCGCAGGGCCACGCGAAGCTGGGCCCGAACGGCGCGGTCGCGAAGCGGGTGCTGCAGGCCGGCCACCAGCTCGCCGACCACAGCTTCACGCACAGCGTGATGGCCAGGCTGAGCGACGACGCGGTGCGCACCGAAACCACCCAGACCGAGGCGCTGCTCGACGCGACCGGACGCCAGCCGTCGTCGCTGTTCCGCTTTCCGTACGGCGCGCGCACCGAGGGCGCGCTGAGCACCGTCGAGGCGCTGAAGCTGCGCTCGATGATGTGGAACGTCGACTCGATGGACTGGGCCGACCCGGTGCCCAAGAGCATCGCCGAGCGCGTGCTGAGCGAGGTGGAGCGCGCCGGCCGCGGCGTGATCCTGTTCCACGACATCCAGGGCCGCACCGTGCAGGCGCTGCCGCTGGTGCTCGACCAGCTGAGCGCCGACGGCTACCGTTTCGCGACCTGGCGCGACGGCAGGTTCGTCGTCAACGCGCCGCGCAAGGCCGCACCCGATGCGGCGCCGGCCGGGGATGCCGGCACGCTGTACCGCGACAGCCATGCGCTGGTGATCGGCATCGACCAGTACACGAAGTGGCCGCAGCTGCACCATGCGGTGCGCGATGCGCGCGCGGTGCAGGAGACGCTGGTGGCGCGCTTCGGCTTCAAGCCGGAGAACGTGACCGCGCTGTACGACGGCGAGGCGACGCGCACCAACATCCTGCGCGTGCTGAACGACAAGCTGGCGGACCCGAAGAAGCTCAAGCGCGACGACCGTGTGCTGGTGTTCTATGCCGGCCACGGCGGCACGCGCAAGCTGGCCAGTGGCCGCGACGTGGGCTACCTGATTCCGGTGGACGCGACGCAGGCGGATTTCGCCTCGGATGCGATCTCGATGCCGCAGTTGCAGGAGGTGGCCGAAGCCACCCCGGCGAAGCATGTGCTGTTCCTGATCGACGCCTGCTACTCCGGCCTCGGGCTGACGCGCGGCGGCGGCGCGCCGAAGACCGACAGCTTCCTGAGGGACAACGCACGCCGCCTGGGCCGGCAGATGCTGACCGCCGGCGGTGTCGACCAGCAGGTCGCCGATGACGGGCCGGGCGGCCATTCGGTGTTCACCTGGACCTTGCTGCAGGCGCTGAACGGCAAGGCCGACCTGAACGACGACAGCGTGATCACTGCCACCGAGCTGGCCGCCTACGTGGCGCCCGCGGTGTCGGCGATCGCGCGCCAGACCCCGGCCTTCGGCAGCCTGCCGGGCTCGGAGGGCGGTGAATTCGTGTTCACGGTGGCTGCCGACCGCGAAGCCTTGAGCGGCGATTCGCCGCAGCTCGACGCCGAGGCGAGCCAGCTGAACAAGCGGCTCGACGATGCGAAGACGGCGGCGCTGCAGGCCGGTGCCGGCAAGGGCACCGCGAAGGACGTGCAGGTCGTCGTGAAGAACCTGGAAGGTGGCGACGTGAAGCTCTCGACGCCGGCCGCCGCGCCGGTGGCGCCGCGCGTGGCCGCGCAGCGCGCCAACGACCGGGGCCTCGCGCTGTACCGCGAGCGCCGCTACGACGAGGCCGAGGCGGCGTTCACCGAGGCGCTGAAACTGCAGCCGGTGTTCGCGCTGGCGGCCAACAACCTCGGCTTCGTCTACTTCAAGCGCGGCAAGCCGGCCGAGGCGGCGCGCTGGTTCGAGCGCGCGATCGAGATGGATGGCAGCCGGGCGCTGGCCTACCTGAACCTCGGCGATGCGCAGTTGCAGGCGGGCGATGATGCGAAGGCGCTGAAGGCGTACACGACCTTCGTGGGGCTGGCGCCGAAGCATGCGCGGGTGGCGGAGCTGCAGGCGTGGATCGCGGCGCCGGATGCGGTGCATCGGCCGAAGCTGCCTTGATCCGCCCTGCCGAAGCCTCACTCCGATGGTTTGAGGGCCGGCAGTCGACCGACAGTCGCCGTGAGTTGGTCAAGAGAGGCAATGCCCTTCGGACCCATCGCTCCGAGGAACCAGACAATCTCCTGGGTGAGGTCGGGAGGAACGTGATGAGAGTTCTCTCGGTTCACAAGCATGTGAAGCGCGTTGGCTGCGTTGTTCAATTTCGCGCGATGCGAGCGCCTGTTCAACAGCAGGCGCGCCTGCAAGGGCCTGTCTTGTCGCTTCGGGAAGGCGTCGTTTCTCGAAAGGTCCAGTTTCCGCAAGCTGTGGTTGTGGTCCACGGCGCGCTCGATGGCATCAACGTCGTCGGCCAATAGCTTGGTGTCGGCCAGTCGGACGGACCTCAGCTTGTCGTTGCCGTCGAGCAGGGCGGCGATGGCTTTCCCTTGCCCCTTCATGTGGTTGCCGGAGAGGTCGATGTGTCGCATGGACTGGCTCTCGCGCAGTGCGGTGAGCAGCTCTTTCCATGCGTCGTTGTGCAGTGCGCAGTGGGACAGGTCGATCATTTCGAGGCCTGGCTTCCGGATCAACTTGCAAAGGGTCTCCGGGTTGGCTTTCCGAAGACTGTTGTGACAGAAGTGGACTCGCTTCAGCGACAGGTGATCGCCCAGTGCTTTGAGCAGCGCATCGGAGGTGCGACGCCCTGCACCTGTCGTGCAATTCAGGTTGATCGAAGTGAGTGAGTTGTTGGACTGAATGGCACGGATCAGTTCATCGCTCATCGAAATGCGGGCGCAGCCGAAATGGCGAAGGCGCGTATTCGTTTCAATTCCGGCTGCGATCGGCTTGATGAACTCGCTGTGAGAGAGGTCCTCGGGCAAGTGCATGTGCGAGACATCCAAGGCCTCCAACGTCTTGTTTTCCACCACGATCCGACCGAGGGCCACGGCACCGGGAGCATCGCAGGCGTTGGACGAGATGTCGAGAGACAGCAGGCTCGTGTTGTGGACCACAGCCGTTGCGATCTTCTCGGTGCTCTGAGACGACAGCTGGCAGTTGCTGACCTTCAGGTGGTGCAAGGGTCGGTTGGTTTTCAGCAGTTCGGCGAGGGCCTTGGCGCCTTGCTTGCCGATGCTGTTGTTGCTCAGGTCGACCGAGCGCAGCAGCGGGAGCGAATCAAGCCATTCCGTGAGCCATTTCGCCAGAAACGTCGTGTCCTTTTCGTTCAGCCCCGGGCGGACGTTGTCGGTGTGAGCGAGCTGAAGCGATTGTTGCCTTTCCGGTGCGATGTCTTCAAACCTCGAGTACAGCCATGCCAATGCGAGGCCTTGCCGGTTCTTCAGGCAAAAGCGGGAAAGCTCGGCCTGCGCCCGGGATCCGGTGGGCACTGCACCATCGACGAAGAAGGCTTTGACGCAGCCGTCAGGCAGGCCGGATGCATCGAGCGTCTCCAACGGCGGGAGCGAGAGTTGACGCAGTGTTTCCAGCTTCGAGGGTTGCGGCGGCTTGTTCGTCTTGCCGAGCCGCGTGTTCTGGATGAATTTCCGGGATGGGAGGAGTCCGCGCATGGAGGGCAACTGCTTGGTGGCAAGACCAGCTGAGTAACGCGCCTTTCCAGCAAGTTCCAGTGCGCCGCCCGACGTCGTATCCTCGGCCCATCGACCACTGTCTTCCGCAGGAGCGTCCGCGATGAGTCAAGAGCCCGGCAGCGAGCCCCGAGTGGCCCAGCACATCCGCCTGACCTCCCACCCCGGCCAGCAGGGGCCGTCCGGCGCGCCGGCCATCSGCTGGRGCGCCGCCACCGCGGCCGAGCGCGGCCCGGTCGTCGGCACCACCACCAACCGCAGCCAGCGCAACGTGATCGGCACGCACAGCGGCTCGTACGGCGTGTACCGCGCGCTGGCCCTGGCTGCCGGCAACCTGAAGAAGGGCCACCGCGCCGATCTCACCAACACCGCGCCCACCGACCTGATCGGCCCGTACCCGCAGTGGTGCGACGCCACGAAGATGGTCTCGATCGACCCCTGGGGCGCGTCGGTCGCCGACGTGTTCGCCGAGCMCATCGCGCTGGGCTACGACATCCGCCCGACCATCGCGGTCACCCAGGCGCACATCCACCTGCCCGAGGTGCGGCAGGCGCTCGCCTTCCAGCGCCTGCAGGTCGACGGCCGCGTGCTGCTGGCCGACAGCTCGGCCGTCGTCACCAAGGTCGCGATCGAGCCGGTGTGGTGGCTGCCGGGTGTCGCGAAGCGCTTCAACGTCAGCGAGGGCGACCTGCGCCGCCACCTGTTCGAGGAGACCGGCGGCATGTACCCCGAGCTCGTCACGCGCAGCGACATCGAGGTCTTCCTGCCGCCGATCGGCGGGCAGACGCTCTACATCTTCGGCAACCCGCGCGACCTCGCCGACCCGGCCGTCACGCTCACCGCCCGCGTGCACGACGAATGCAACGGCTCCGACGTGTTCGGCTCCGACATCTGCACCTGCCGACCCTACCTCACGCATGCCATCGAGGAATGCATCCGCGGCGCGCAGCATGGCGGTGTCGGCCTGATCGCCTACAGCCGCAAGGAGGGGCGCGCGCTCGGCGAGGTCACCAAGTTCCTGGTCTACAACGCGCGCAAGCGGCAGGTCGGCGGCGACAGCGCCGACAAGTACTTCCTGCGCACCGAATGCGTCGCCGGCGTGCAGGACATGCGCTTCCAGGAGCTGATGCCCGACGTGCTGCACTGGCTGGGCGTGCAGAAGATCCACCGCCTCGTCAGCATGAGCAACGACAAGTACGACGCGATCACCGAAAGCGGCATCGCCGTCGGCGAACGCATCAAGATCCCTGATGAACTCGTGCCGGCCGATGCGCGCGTCGAGATCGAGGCCAAGATCGCCGCCGGCTACTTCACCGACGGCAGCGTGCCCGACGACATCAAGCTCGCGGCCACCAAGGGGCGCGGCCTTGTCTAGCCCCGCCGTTGCCGAGCTGCGGCAGGCCGCAACCATCCGCGAGCGCTGCGTCAACATCACGCGCGCCGTCGGCGAAGGCCGCTCCGACCACTTCACGCTCGATCACACGAAGCTGGCCGACGCGGCGCAGCGCGTCGAGCAGGTCACGCGGCAGAACTACCCCGAGCTGCGCATCCCGTACCACAGCCGCTGGCGCCACTTCGAGGCCGGCGGCGTCGATCGCAAGGCCGAACTCGATGCGCGGCTCGCCGGGCTCGACGCCGCCGCGCAGGCCCGTGCGCGCATCGACCTCACGGTGGTCAGCGTGCTGCTCGATGCCGGCGCCGGCGCCGGCTGGCGCTATGCCGAAGCCGAAAGCGGGCAGACCTTCAGCCGCTCCGAGGGCCTGGGCGTGGCCAGCTTCCGCGGCTTCATGCAGGGGCTGTTCTCGAGCGATCCATCGCAGCCGCTGCGCGTGGATGCGGCGGGGTTGGCGCGGCTCGATGCCGACACGCTCGCCGCGATGTTCCAGGTGCGCGCCGACAACCCGCTGGTCGGCCTCGACGGCCGCACGCTGCTGTTGCGGCGGCTCGGCGAGGCGATGCAGGTGCAGCATGCGAGCTTCGGTGCCGAGGGCCGGCCCGGCGCGCTGTTCGACCGGCTCGCGCTGAAGTCGCACCAGGCGCCGCTGACGGCCCCGCAGCTGCTGCAGGCGCTGCTCGACACGCTGAGCGGCATCTGGCTGGCCGGCAACGAGCTCGACGGCGTGCCGCTCGGCGACTGCTGGCGCCACCCGTTCGCCGGCGGCCAGGGGGCGAGCGCTGGCTGGGTGCCGTTCCACAAGCTCAGCCAGTGGCTGTGCTACTCGCTGCTCGAACCCTTCGAATGGGCCGGCGTGCCGGTCACCCAGCTCGACGGCCTCACCGGCCTGCCCGAATACCGCAACGGCGGGCTGCTGCTCGACAGCGGCGTCATCGTGCCGCGCGATGCCGGCTTCTCGCAGCGTCGTCATACAACGGGTGACGAGGCGATCGTCGAATGGCGGGCGCTCACCGTCGCGCTGATCGACGAGCTGGCGCCGCTGGTGCGCCACCGCCTCGGCCAGACCGTCACCGGGATGCCGCTCGCCTGCATCCTCGAAGGCGGCACCTGGGCTGCAGGCCGCGCCATCGCTCGCGAGTTGCGCGATGGCGGCCCGCCGCTCGTGATCGAGAGCGACGGCACCGTGTTCTGAAACCATCGGGTTTTGCGGCGGGCAGCTGCCGGTTTCGTCACGAGACCAAATCAATACCAGATGTTCCCTGTCTCCATCGCGTTTGCGAATGGATTCCTTCGTGTGCACCCGATGAATGCAGGAAAGGCTGCAACTTTGCACACAACTCGACACCTTATCGTGGCATTCCGCAAGGGTTTACCCGCGTTTGTCTGACGACTCGGGGTGATTCAATTGGTCTTGTGGAAGCGTTTCCACATTGACGAAACGCGAACACAGCAAGGCCCTCGCGAAGGCCCGCGCAGTACGTCGACGCGAGATCGAATCAACAGGCAGGGCCGTGCGCAGCAACGCGCCCAGGCCGCGAGAGGGTTGGGAACCATGAACAGATTCAAGCTGAGCGCGCTCGCGCTCGCCGCCGGTGTGGCCGCAACGTCGGCAGCCCATGCGGGCACGATCGTCGCGCCGTACTTCTTCGGCTGGGGCTTCGGCAGCACCGCCTACAAGTTCAAGAACCTGACGGAGGCGAAATCGCGCGCCGGCATGGACGGCATGACGATCGCGTTCGGCATCTCCGGCGGCGGCTGCACGCTCAGCGGCGGCATGGAGAACACGCTGAACAACGCGTCCATCAAGGCCGACGTCAAGTCGTACATCGACGGCGGCGGCAAGGTGATCCTGTCCTTCGGCGGCGCGAGCGGCACCTACCTCGAATCGGTCTGCTCGACCAACGACCTGGTCGCGTTGATCCGCAAGCTGATCGACACGCACGGCACCCGCATGCTCGACTTCGACATCGAAGGCGGCCAGCTCGGCGACACGCGCCTGAACGGCGTGCGCAACGCGGCGATCAAGCAGCTGCAGGCGATCTACCCGGACCTGTACACCTCGTTCACGCTGCCGGTGGATCCGTTCCGCACCAACTCCGAGCCGGGCGGCCTGCCGCCCAAGGCGCTGGAGCTGATCAAGGGCGCGGCGAGTGCCGGCGTCACGGTGTCGATGGTCAACATCATGGCGATGGACTACGGCACCTATTACAGCGGCGGCAAGAAGATGGGCGATCTGGCCGTCTCGGCCGCGCAGTCGACCTTCAACCAGCTGAAGGGCGTGTACCCGTCGAAGACCGACGCGCAGCTGTGGGCCATGATCGGCATCACGCCGATGATCGGCCAGAACGACGTCGCGGAAGAGATCTTCACGCCGGCCGACGCGACCACCGTCGCCAATTTCGCGAAGCAGAAGGGCGTGGGCCTGCTGGCCTACTGGGCGGCGCAACGCGACCGCGTCGGCTCGGGCAGCCTGGACGACTTCAGCAAGGCGAACACGCGCGACTACGAGTACTGGCAGATCTTCGCGACGGCGAAGGGCGCGAACCCGCCCGCACCTGCCCCCGCGCCGGCCCCCGCGCCCGCCCCGGCGCCGATCGCCAGGCAATACACCGTGAAGTCGTCGTTCTCGAACCTGTGCCTGGACATCTCCGGTGCCAGCACCGCCGACGGCGCCAAGGTCGTGCAGCAGAACTGCAGCGGCGCCGCCTCGCAGGTGTTCTCGTTCGTGCCCGACACCAGCGGCACCTACCGCATCGTCAACATCAACAGCGGCCGCTCGCTCGACGTGACCGACGTGTCGACCGCCAACGGCGCGCTGATCCAGCAATGGGCCAACGGCGGCGGCGCTAACCAGCGCTTCGCCCAGCTCGCCGATGCCGCCACCGGCACGGTGCGCCTGCAGGCCGTGAACAGCGGCAAGTGCATCGACGTGAAGGACTGGAACAGCGCACCCGGCGCGGCCATCCAGCAATGGGATTGCAGCGTCAACGCGAACCAGAAATGGGCGCTGATCCCGGTGACGAGCGCACCGGCCCCTGCGCCGTCGCCCGCGCCGGCCCCGACGCCTGCGCCCGCTCCGGCACCGGCTCCCACGCCCGCCCCGGCGCCGGCGCCTGCTCCGGCACCTGCTCCCGCGCCGGCGCCGTCGAGTTGTGTGGCCTGGACCGAAGGCATCACCTACAACGTCGGCCAGGTCGTCAGCTACCAGGGCAAGCAGTACAAGGCCCTGGTGACGCACACCGCGTTCGCCGGCGCGAACTGGAACCCGGCCGCGACGCCGACGCTGTGGACGCCGACGAGTTCGTCGTGCGGCCCGTCGCCTGCCCCGGCACCCGCTCCTGCACCGTCGCCCGCTCCCGCGCCGTCGCCTGCTCCGGCACCCGCGCCGGCTCCGGCCCCCGCACCGAACGGCACGCTGACGCTGCCTGAAGCGCTGAAGGCCGTGCAGACCAAGCGTGTCTATGTCGGCTACTACCCGACCTGGAGCGACAACTGGTTCGACGCCACCGGCAAGACCGCCAACGACGTCTACAAGGCCAGCAAGTTCGCGAAGGTGCCCGCCACCTACACGCACGTGATGGTGTCGTTCGCTGACCCGAACTTCTCGTGGGCCGGCATCAACACCAACAGCTTCTCCGGCACCGGCATCACCTTCAGCGCCTCGCCGAAGGACATCAAGGCCGCGATCGACGTGCTGCACCAGCGCAACCAGAAGGTGATCCTCGCCGTCGGCGGCGCCACCTACAACAACTGGGGCCCGCTCGCGGCCCAGGGCGCGGCCGGCAGCGGCTCGATCATCAACGCCCTCGCGAAGATCCAGACCGAGATGGGCTTCGACGGCCTCGATGTCGACTACGAAGCCGACGGCGACGTGGACCGCTATGCCAACTCGATCAAGGCGCTGCGCAAGGCGGTGGACCTGGCAGGCGGCGGACGCGTGCTGACGCTGGCCGGCTGGTCGAGCGGTGCGGACTGCACCTCGGGCACGACGGCCGACCCGGCCTGCGCCGGCAAGATGTCGTACTGGGGCGGCAACGCCGGGCGCGAGCGCGGCGTGGTGCTCAAGTACCCGGCGACGGCAGCGATGCTCGACATGGTCAACGTGATGAGCTACGACGCCCGCTACGAGCACTTCGACGGCATCGTCGCGTACAACCAGTACCGCAGCCTCTACCCGTCGAAGACCATCGTCTCGATCGGCCTGGAGCCGTCGCCCGAGGGCTGGGCCGGCGGCATGCTGGTGGTCAACGATGCCGACGCCCAGTGCACCGGCTCGCGCAACCTGCAGGACCAGTACGGCGCCAACCTGAACCTGCCGTACTCGGTGCAGCGCTACACGAACGCGGTGGCGAACGGCACGGCGGCCAACCGCAATGCACGTGACGGCGCGATGCTGTGGGCCATCATCAAGACGGGCGGCGGCTCGTGCGGCGGCGCACAGCTGGCCACGCCGGGGACGGTCGGGCAGAAGGTGGGCACCACCTTCGGGCTGACGATCGATCCGCTCCTGCAGACCTCCGACTGGAAGTAATCCTCCACCCCCATCCAGGAGCACACCATGAACACCAGGCATTCCAAGCTTTCAAAGCGATACCACCTCGCCCGCCTGCCGCTCGCCGTCGCGATGAGCAGCGCCTTCCTCGCCGCCTGCGGCGGCAACGATGGCAGCAACAGCAGCGCCCCCGACGCCACGGCTGAAGGCCACGAATCCGCGCAGGCGGCCCGGGCCAGCACGGCCGGCACCATCACGCTGGCCAACGGCATCTACACGATCGTCAATGCACAGAGCGGCAAGTGCGTCGACGTGGCCGGTGCCAGCACCGTCGACGGCGGCCGGCTGCAGCAGGCCAGCTGCAACAAGAACGCCGCCCAGTCGTTCGAGCTGAGCGACGCCGGCGGCGGCGTCTACAAGCTGATCAACGGCGGCAGCGGCAAGGCGATGGACGTGGCCTCGGCCTCGACCTCCGACGGCGCGGCGCTGCAGCAGTGGGTCGACAACGGCACCAACGCACAGCGCTTCCGCATCGAGCACCTGGGCGGCGATCGCTTTCGCCTGGTGAATGCCGGCAGCGGCAAGTGCGTCGACGTGACCGGCGCCTCGACGGCCGATGGCGCCGTGCTGCAGCAGCTGTCGTGCGGCACGGGCGGCGGCCAGTCGTTCCGCTTCCTGCCGCGCAGCGGCAACGTCACCGCCGCGGTCGCGGTCGGCATCTACGAGGTGAAGTCGGTCGAGTCGGGCCTGTGCCTGGACATCGCCGGCGCCAGCACCGCCAACGGCACCAAGGCCCAGCAGAGCGCGTGCGCCGACGTGGCCTCGCAGCGCTTCGAACTGCGCGGCGAGACCGGCGGCAGCTTCCGCCTGGTCAACGTCAACAGCGGCAAGTCGCTCGACGTGACCGACGTCTCGACCGCCAACGGCGCGCTGATCCAGCAGTGGACCACCGGCGCCAGCGACAACCAGCGCTTCGCGATCGCCGTCTCGGGTGCAGGCTTCTCGATCAAGGCCCGCAACAGCGGCAAGTGCGTCGACGTGAAGGACCACAGCATGGTGGCCGGCGGCGGCATCCAGCAATGGGACTGCGGCACCGGTGCCAACCAGCAATGGAAGCTGACGGCGGTCGGCGCACCGGCCCCGGCACCCGCGCCCGCACCCGCTCCGGCGCCTGCCCCCGCACCGGCACCTGCTCCCGCACCGTCGCCGGCTCCCGCGCCTGCTCCGGCCCCTGCGCCCGCTCCGGCGCCTGCCCCGGCACCGGCTCCGGCGCCCGCACCGGCCCCGTCGTCGTCCGACCTGTTCGATGCCCGCAAGAAGGACATCGCGATGCAGATCGTCTCCAGCGCCGAGAACTCGTCGCTGAACTGGAAGGCGCAGTACGCCTACATCCAGGACATCCATGACGGCCGCGGCTACACCGCCGGCATCATCGGCTTCTGCTCGGGCACCGGCGACATGCTGGAGGTGGTGCAGGAGTACACCAACCGCAAGCCGGGCAACGTGCTGTCGAAGTACCTGCCGGCGCTGAAGAAGGTGAACAACACCGAGTCGCACGCCGGGCTCGACCCGACCTTCACCGGCGACTGGAAGACCGCCGCCGCCGACGTGGTGTTCCAGCAGTCGCAGGACTACGAGCGCGACAACGTCTACTTCAACCCGTCGGTCAACAAGGCCAAGGGTGACGGCCTGCGCGCACTCGGCCAGTTCGCCTACTACGACGCGGCCGTGATGCACGGCTATGAAGGCGCGATGAGCGTCCGCAAGGCGGCGATGGCCAAGGCCAGGACCCCGGCCCAGGGCGGCGACGAGGCGACCTACCTGAACGCCTTCATGGATGCCCGCGTGGTCGAGATGAACAAGGAAGAGGCCCACAGCGACACGACGCGCGTCGACACCGCGCAGCGCGTGTGGCTGAAGGCCGGCAACTTCGACCTCAACACGCCGCTGAACTGGAAGGTCTACGGCGACAGCTTCAGCATCAAGTGAGCGAGGACAACACCATGAAGAAATTCCACGCAACGACCCGGCGCCTGCGCTGGGCCCTGGCCCCGATCGCGCTGGCCCTGCTGGCGGCGTGCGGCGGCGGCAACACCGGCGAAGACGACGGCGCGCAGGCCGCGGCCGTCGACGACAGCGCCCAGGTCGCCGACGCGCCGACCGACGACGCCGCGGTGGCACGCGAAGGCGCGCAGGCCATCACGCCGACCACCTTCCGCCACCCCGGCATCTTCCTGACGCAGGCGCGGCTCGACAGCTTCAAGGCGGCGCAGAACTCGGCCAACCCGAGCGTGCTGAAGACCGGCTACCAGGCGGTGATGAACGACTCGCGCAGCGCCTACACCTACTCGCACAAGGCCTTGTCCAACGTGCAGGTGGTGGGCAGCGCGATCGGCGACCAGGAGGCGCGCTTCAAGAACGACGCGCAGGCCGCCTACCTGAACGCGCTGCGCTGGGTGAAGACCGGCGACGCGCGGCACCGCGACAAGGCGGTGGCGATCCTGAACGACTGGGGCAGGACCTTCCGCACCTTCTCGGTGGCCTCGGGCACGAATGCGGCCCAGGTGCAGCTGGAGGCGGCGTGGATGCTGCCGGTGTGGGTCAGCGCGGCCGAGATCATCCGCCACTACAACAACGGCGAAGCCGGCTGGGCGCAGGCCGACATCACGACCTTCAACGGCTTCATCGACCGCCAGTACACCGAGGCCGCGAAGGCGCGCACGCGGGTCAACAACTGGGCGGTGTCGGCGGGCCTCGCGATGATGGCCGCCGGCGCCTACCAGGACAACCCGACGCGCTATGCGGCGGGCCTGCAGCGCGTCACCGAGATGATCCCGCTGTCGGTCTTCTCGAGCGGCGAGGTCAATGAACTGAAGGACCGCGACTGCACGCACCCGCAGTACAACCTCGAAGGGCTCGCGCAGGCGGCCGAGATCGCGGTGATCCAGGCCGGCGACACCTCGGTGTGGCTGTGGAAGGCGTCGGGCGAGACCACGCCGCGCCTGGCCAAGGGGCTGGAGTACATGGCGAAGTCGCTGCAGAGCGGCAGCGGCGTGCGCAACTGCAAGGGCCAGCACCTGGAGGCCGGCTACATGGACATCGCGGTCAACGGCTACATGAACCGCGGCGTCGCGATTCCCAACTTCCAGGCGCTCGCGAAGGCGCGCCGCCCGGACGGCAGCTCGATGCAGTTCCTCGGCTTCACGACCGCCACCCACGGCCGCGACGACTACTGATTCGCGGGTCGACGCCATCGTCCATTACGAAGCAGAAACAGCCCCTGCACAAGCTCCAGACTATGATCCGAGCCAATTCGGTAGTCTGGAGCAGGTGCAAGCAGTGGGCACGATCAAGGATGTGGCGCGACTCGCCGGGGTCGGTGTCGCCACGGCGTCACGCGTGATTTCGGGCAAGGGGCCGTTCTCGGCCGACTCGGCTTCGCGCGTGCAGGCGGCGATCGAGCAGCTGGATTTCCGGCCGTCGCGCATCGCGCGTGCGCTGTCGATGAAGAGCACGAACGCGATCGGCGTCTACGTGCCCGATTTCAAGGGGCCGTTCTACGGCCCGATGCTGCATGCGATCGACATGGAGCTGCGGGCCCAGGACCGCCACATGGTGATCGCCAACGGCCACGGCGGCGAAGACGTGCGCGAGCAGGCGCTGAACGGCATCGAGTTCCTGATGGACCGGCAGTGCGAGGGCATGCTGCTGACGACCTATGCGTTGCGCGATGCCGACATCCTGGCGCTGAAGCGGCGCTTCCCGAACCTGGCGGTGGTCAACCGCGACGTGAAGGGCATGCGCAGCCAGTGCTTCACGGTCGATCACAAGGCCGGCGGCGTGCTGGCGGCGCGCACGCTGCTGGAGCACGGGCACCGCCGCATCGCGGTGATTGCCGGGCCGGCGGCGGCCCCCGACAACCGGTTGCGGCTGCAGGGTTTCTTCGACACGCTGGCCGCGGCCGGCATCGCGCGCGAATCGGTGTCGATGGTGACCGGCGACTTCGCTGCCGAGAGCGGCTGGGCCGGCACCGGCCAGCTGCTCGCCGAGGGCGCGAAGTTCACCGCGATGTTCTGCTGCAACGACCAGATGGCGATGGGGGCGATGTCGCGCCTGCAGGCCGACGGCCTGACGGTGCCGGGCGACGTGTCGGTGATGGGCTACGACGACACCGACATCGCCGCGTGGCTGTCGCCGCGCCTGACGACGATCCGCATCGTCGTCGGCGACATGGGGCTGAACGCCTGCCGGCTGCTGTCGAACATGTGCTTCGGCACCGCGCTGCCGGTGTCGCGCGAGTTCGGGCCGGAGCTGATCATGCGGGATTCGCTGGCGGGGCCGAAGAAGGGCTGAATCAGAGGGCCGAGGCGTGCAGCCTGAAGCCCAGGGCTCTGGCCACCTTCAACACCGTCGCGAAGCTGGGGTTGCCTTCGGCACTGAGCGCACGGCAGGCACACGAGACACCCGCGCGACACCGGAAAGGCCGGGGTGGTAGACTCCATGCTTCCTCCTGGCGCGTGTCGGGCGGCCTGTCCAGCGGGCTGCATCATCTGACGACATCGACGCCCCATCACCGATCGACGCTGCAGCAGTCCTCCACGGGAGCACCTGCAGGCCGGTCGCGCCCTAGAAAGAACTGCATCAAGACCTCGATCGAAATCGGCAGATACCTCGTCTCGCCACTCAGCCATTCCCGCAGCGACGGCCGCCACGAGGCCGCTGTCTCCATCCGCAGCGGCCAAGGCAGCGCCACCCATGACCGGGTCATGCGCTTCTCGCCGCTCTTCAACACCGCCCGCGCCGCATTGCGCTATGCCACCGACCAGGGCCTCGCCTGGGTCGCCGGCCGCAGCGTGGCCGTGCCTTCACCATCCAACCCCTAAGGAGTGTCCTCATGGCCAAGGAAGAACTGATCGAAATGAGCGGCGTCGTCAACGAAATCCTGCCGGACTCGCGTTTTCGCGTGACGCTGGAGAACGGCCACAAGCTGGTGGCCTACACGTCGGGACGCATGCGCAAGCACCACATCCGCATCCTGGCCGGCGACAACGTGTCGCTGGAGATGTCGCCGTACGACCTGAGCAAGGGGCGGATCACGTTCCGCCACCTCGGCCGGCCGCCGCAGCAGAACCGCTGAAAGCCCAGGGAGATCCCGCTGAGACCAAGTCTCGGCGAGATCGGGCTCTGGCTTCAGGCGGTCGCCGGCTTCGCGCGTTCGGCGTCCGCTGCAGCCGCCTTGGCCAGTTCGTTGTAGACCGCGATGAACAGCGCGCCCATGTCCTCGATCCGGGTGCGCGACACGCCGGGCGCCGGGTTGGTGATCAGCGCGGCGGTGATCGTGGCGGCGGGTTGAAGCAGGAATTGATTCATGAGGGTCTCGACAAGTTGAGGCTCATCGTAGCCCTCCTGCCGCTGCCGCAACGCAAAGGCCTTGCCAGGCGCGCGCAACCTGCTCGCCAACCCTCTATTCGCTGATGCTCATCCCGAGCGCAGCGGCCGAGCGCTTCATCCGCTCGACGCGCTGCGCCAGTTGCTCGCCCTCGCGCTGCTGCATCTCGTCGAGCGAGGTCATCAGGGCCTGGAAGCGGTCGAGATCTTCGTCGGCCTCGAACAGCACGCCGTCATCGGTGAAGGTGAGCTTGGCGCGACGCTCGTCGATCAGCTCGCACACCTCCTGCGCCGCGACGATCCAGCGCTCGCGGTTCTCGTAGAACTCGCGCTGCGCGTTGAACTGCCATTCCAGCATCGGGACGATGCGGTCGCGCTCGGCATCGCGCACGGCCTCGGGCAACGCCTCGAGCGCCTTCGCCATCTCGCCGGCGAACGCCACCATCAGCTTCTGGTACGCCTGCCGGTGCGTCGCGGTGAGCTCGCGCAATTCCTCGAGCGTTGCGATCGACGCCGCGGTGCCGGCGGGCGTCGACAGGCGCTCGGGCATCAGCACCTTGTCGAGCTCCAGCTCGGTCTGCCGCTGGTGGTAGGCCTTCGCCACCTGCATGCCGAGCTGCGAGTAGCGGCGGGCGATCTGGATCAGGGCGTCCTGGGGAATCGTCATCCGCGCATTCTCCCAGCTTGATCAGCCATCGCCATCCGGCCGCCCGCCGCCACGCGCGATCCACGCGTCGACCCGCTGCTCCAGCACCGCCAGCGGCATCGTCCCGCTGTCGATCACCACCGTATGGAAGTCGCGCAGGTCGAAGCGCGCGCCCAGCGCCTGCTGCGATCGCTCGCGCAGCTCCAGCAGCTTGCGCTTGCCCAGCAGGTAGCCCAGCGCCTGGCTCGGGTTCGAGAAGTAGCGGTCGACCTCGCTGGCGGCATTCTTCGGTTCGAGACCGGCCTGCCGGATCATGTAGTCGACGGCCTTCGCGCGTGGCCAGCGGTATGCATGGATGCCGGTGTCGACCACCAGCCGCGCCGCGCGGAACAGCTGCGCCTGCAGGTGGCCGTAGTGCTGGTACGGATCGCGGTACATGCCGAGCTGGAAGCCCAGCGATTCGGCGTAGAGCGCCCACCCTTCGCCATAGGCCACGTTCCAGCTGCCGCGGCGGCGCCAGTCGTGCAGGCCCTCGATCTCGGCCGATCGGGCGCCCTGCAGGTGGTGCCCCGGCACCGTCTCGTGCAGGAACAGCGTCTCCACCTCCCAGGTCGGCTCGCCGGCAAAGCCGCGCGCGTTCACCGTGAAGTAGCCGGGCGTCCCGAGCTCCAGCGAGCCTGGCGTGTAGTTGGCCGCCGTGCTGCTGGCCGACTCCGATGCCGACATGCCGCGCACCTCGTAGGCCATGCGCGGCACGCTGTGGAACAGCGTCGGCAACTGCGGATCGACGCGCGCCGACATCGCGCGGAAGGCGGCCAGCACCGCCTCTTCGGACGTGAAGAAGAAGCGCTTGTCGTGGCTCACGTAGTGCATGAACGCCTGCGTGCTGCCCTTGAAGCCGGTCTGCCGCGCGACCTGCGCGATCTCCCGCCGCAGCCGTGCCACCTCGCGCAAACCGAGCGCGTGGATCTTGCCGGCGTCCTGGTCCGGCACGATGCCGGTGCGGATCAGGAACTCGTAGTACGCCGCCCCGCCCGGCAGCGCCGACAGGCCGACGTCGACCGGCGCCTTCGGCCGGTAGGTGGTCGCCAGGAACTCGCGCAGGCGGCGCAGCGCCGGTTGGTAGTCGTCGCGCACCGCAGCGCGCGCGGCCTGCAGCAGCGCGTCGCGCTGGTCCTGCGCCACCGCGGGCACGAAGGCCTTGAACGGCTTCAGCAGCACGCTGCCGTCCGCATCGGCCACCAGGTGCGCGTCGATGCCGGCGATCACCCGATCGACCACGCCTCGGGGCTGCACCCAGCCCGACTGCAGGCCGCGCACGAGGAGCTGCTGCGTCTGCTCCGCCATGCGGGGCACGCCCTTCACGCGGGCGGTGTAATCGCGGTAGTCGTCCGCGCTGCGCATCGGCGTCATCTGCGCGGCCAGCGGCATCATCGACTGGATGCCCCACAGCGTGGTCAGCACCAGTTCTTCCGAATGCACGAACTGCTGCGATTCGACGGCGATGCGCATCTTGTCGAGCAGCAGCTGGCGCGAGACCAGGTCCTGGCCGCGCAGGCCGGCCGGGCTGATCGCCTGCACGCGCGCAAGCATGTCGCGGTCGTAGGCCTGCACGCGCTGCTGTTCGGCGTCGGACAGGTCGGGCAGCGCCGCGTTGTAGCCGGGGACGCCCAGCACCGTGGCCTCCAAGGGATCGCGACGGAAGTTCTCGGCGAGGTCGGTATCGAGCAGGTGGCGCAAGGCCACGGCCTCGGCCCTCTGTGGCGCAGAGGCCGCTCCCTCGGGCGCAGCGGCCGATTGCGCGTGAAGCGTGCCCACCGTCGCGATCAGCACGGCAAGCAGGGCAGGCTGCGCGGCACGCAGCCAAGTCATCGGAAAGCTCATCTTCGTCTTCTCCCAGGTCAGGTCATCGAAAGCCTCATGGGCTGCTGTCGGAAGCCGCCGGTGCCGCGGGTGGCGGCGCCGGTTCTTCATGGAATGGAACCATCGGTTGAGGGTTCGGAGGGCTCGGCTGCGGCCGGGGCGCAGGCCGATCGCCCGGCGACCTCGGCACGCCGGTCTTCGGGTCCAGGCCCATGCCGCTGAGCACCTGCCCGAGCTCCTCCGAGGTCTTGGGCGGCTGGTCGTCGGTGTTTGCCGGATCGAGGCTGCCGCCCTCGCCTTCGTTCACGCCCTCGGGCGCCGACGCCGCCGGGTCGAACGCCGGCACCGGCACGCGCGGCGGCGGGAAGCTCGCCTTCGGGTCGACCAGCCCCTTCTTCTGCGCGTCGCGGAAGAAATCGCCGACCAGCCGCACCGCGTTGTGCCCGCCCTGGCCCCACCAGCTGCTGCGCAGCGTGACGCGCGCATCGTTGAAGCCGACCCACGCTCCCGCGACCAGCTCCGGGTGCATCAGGATGAACCAGCCGTCGGTGTTCTTCTGCGTCGTGCCGGTCTTGCCGGCCAGGTCGCCGGTCACGCCGAATCGGGTGCGGATCTGCGTGCCGGTGCCGCGCGCGATCACGCCACGCATCATGTCGATCAGGTCGGTCGCGGCCTCGGGCGACATGCCGCGGCGCGGGGCCTCGCCGAACTCGGCGATCACCCGCCCCGTGCGGTCCTTGATGCGCTTGACGAACACCGGCTTGTGCACGCTGCCCACCTGCGCGATCGACGCATAGGCGTTCACCATCTCCAGCAGCGTGACCGGGCTGGTGCCGAGCGCGAGCGACGGCACGGCCTCCAGCGGGCTCTGGTCGACGCCCAGCGATTTCGCGAGCGCCACCACGCGCGGGATGCCCACCTCCTGCATGACCTGCGCGGTGATGGTGTTCTTCGACAGTGCGAGGCCGTCGCGGATCGTCATCGGCGCGCCGGTCGCGCCCGACATGTCGGTCGGCCGCCAGACGGTGCCGCCCATCGTCACCTCGACCGGCCCGTCAACGAAGGTGCGATCGGGCGTCAGCCCCGCCTCGAGGGCGGCCCCGTAGACGAAGGGCTTGAACGTCGAGCCGGGCTGGCGCTCGGCCTGCGCGACGTGGTCGTACTGCTCCTGCGCGAAATCGCGGCTGCCGACCCAGGCGCGGATCTCGCCGTTGCGCGGGTCCATCGCGACGAAGCCGGCCTCCAGCCGTGTCTTCTGCGCCTTCAGCCGCGCCATGAACGGCGCGTCGGCGCGCAGCTTCTCGAGCGCTTCGCCCGGGCCCGCGCCGGCGTCGACCGCCTGCTTGAACTCCGGCGACTCGCGCAGGAACGCGGTGACGAGGTCGCGCCGCCCGGTCCACAGGTAGCCGAACGGCTCGGCCTTGCCCAGCAGCTTCGCGTAGGCCTCGGGCGCGGTCGATACCGGCGGCAGCGCCGGGCGGCTCCACTCGACATCGGCCACCCGCTGCAGTGCATCGGCCTGCGCCTGCACGGCGCGCACGGCTTCGTCCTGCAGCCGGCTGTCGAGCGTGGTCTCGATCACCAGCCCGTCGGCGTAGAGGTCGTGCTCGTGCTCGTCGGCCCAGTCGAGCAGCCACTTGCGCGCATAGGCCGCGAAGTGCGGCGCGGTGGCCGGGAAATCGGGCTGCCGGCTCCAGTGCAGCTGCAGCGGCTGCGCGCTCAGCGTGCGCAGCTGCTCGTCGGTGATCACCTGCGCCTTCGCCATCTGCGACAGCACCACGTTGCGCCGCGCGAGCGAGCGCTCGGGGTGCTGCACCGGGTTGTAGTAGTAGGTGCCTTTCAGCATGCCGACCAGCGTGGCGCTCTGCAGCGCGTCGAGCTCGGCGGCCGAGGTGTCGAAGTAGGTGCGCGCCGCCATCTCGATGCCGACCGCGTTGTACAGGAACGGCGCGGTGTTCAGGTAGGCCTCGAGGATCTGCCGCTTGTCGTAGACGCGCTCGATGCGCATGGCCGTGACCCACTCCTTGGCCTTGCGGTGCAGGGTGCGGGCGCGCCCGACCTCGTCGGGAAACAGGTTGCGCGCCAGCTGCTGCGTGATGGTGGAGCCGCCCTGCATGTCGCCGGCGGCGCTGTGCAGCACCGCGCCGAACGAGCGGATGAAGTCGATGCCGCGGTGGTCGTAGAAGCGCTTGTCCTCGGTGGCGACCAACGCCTTCACGACGAAGGGCGAGACCTTGTCGAGCGTCAGCCGTTCCTGCTGGGCGCGCCGGAAGCTTGCGATCTGCTGGCCGTCGGCCGACAGCAGCAGGCTCGGCTGCTGCGCCTGCACCTCTTTCAGGTCGTCGATGCTGGGCGTGATGCGCAGCAGCACCGCGATGTAGATGCCGAGCGCGACTGCCGCCACGGCGGCCGCGAGCGCCGACCACAGCGCGATGCGCTTCAGGCGCTGGCGCCACGCGGGCGCCGGCTCGAAGCCGGGCACGGTGGGCATCGGGTCGGGGCGAAAACTGGGCATCAAGGGCCTTCCATACAAACATGCAGACACACCTGCACACCGTGGGCAAACGGCAGGCCGGGGTGGCGAGTCTATGCAATGTCCCGCGGGAGACGGTTTCCGTGGGTTGCTTCTATAGTCTCGGCTCCCCCGCTGCAGGACGCCCCCATGAACGGCCAGACCCCCCGCCACCTGCTCGCCCAGGCTGCGAGCGACACCGATCCGCTGGAGACGAAGGAGTGGCTCGACGCGCTGCGCGCCGCCGTCGCCGAGGGCGGCAGCGAGCGTGGCCTGTACCTGCTGGAGCAGCTGGAGGAGCAGGCGCAGCAGCTGGGCATCGTGCCGCACGTGCAGCCGTATTCGGCCTACCGCAACACCATCCCGCTGGAGCGGCAGGGGCACTATCCGGGGGACCTCGCGATCGAGGAGCGGCTCACCGCCATCACGCGCTGGAACGCGCTCGCGATGGTGGTGCGCGCCAACCAGGCCTATGGCGAGCTGGGCGGCCACATCGCGAGCTATGCCTCGGCGGCCGAGCTGTTCGAAGTGGGCTTCAACCACTTCTTCCGCGGCGACGACAGCCGCACGCCGGGCGGCCGCGACGCCGACCTGGTGTACTTCCAGCCGCATTCGGCGCCGGGCGTGTATTCGCGTGCCTTCCTCGAGGGCCGGCTCAGCGAGGAGCAGCTCGCGAACTACCGCCAGGAGGTCGGCGGCCACGGCCTGTGCTCGTACCCGCACCCGTGGCTGATGCCGGAGTTCTGGCAGTTCCCGACCGGCTCGATGGGCCTGGGCCCGCTGAGCGCGGTGTACCAGGCGCGCTTCATGCGCTACCTGGCGCACCGCGGCCTGGCCGACACCGCGCAGCGCCATGTGTGGGGCGTGTTCGGCGACGGCGAGATGGACGAGCCGGAGTCGATCGCCGGGCTCACGCTCGCCGCGCGCGAGCAGCTCGACAACCTCACCTTCATCGTCAACTGCAACCTGCAGCGGCTGGACGGCCCGGTGCGCGGCAACGGCCAGATCATCCAGGAGCTGGAGTCGCTGTTCACCGGCGCCGGCTGGAACGTCGTCAAGGTGCTGTGGGGCTCCGACTGGGATGCCCTCTTCGCGCGCGACACCCAGCATGTGCTGCTGCAGCGCCTCGCGGCCACCGTCGACGGCCAGTACCAGACGCTGGGCGCGAACGACGGCGCCTACAACGTCGAGCACTTCTTCCGCCAGGATCCGCAGGTGCAGGCGCTGGTGGCGCACATGGGCGTCGACGAGATCGATGCGCTGAAGCGCGGCGGGCACGATTTCCGCAAGCTGCATGCGGCCTTCGCGGCGGCGCGGGCGCACAAGGGCCGGCCGACGGTGATCCTCGCGAAGACCAAGAAGGGCTTCGGCATGGGCGGCGTCGGCGAATCGCGCATGACCTCGCACCAGGCGAAGAAGCTCGACGTGAGCGCGCTGAAGACCTTCCGCGACCGCTTCGCGCTGCCCCTGTCCGACGACGACGTGGCCGCGCTGCGCTTCTACAAGCCGGCCGACGATAGCCCCGAGATGGCCTACCTGCACGAGCGCCGCCGCGCGCTCGGCGGCGCGCTGCCGGCACGCAAGCCGCAGGCACCGGTGCTGCCGGTGCCGCCGCTGGCCGGCTGGGGCGGCTTCGCGCTGCAGGCCGACGGCAAGGAGATGTCGACCACGATGGCCGCGGTGCGCATGTTCGCCGGGCTGCTGAAGGACGAGGCGCTCGGGCCGCGCATCGTGCCGATCGTCGCCGACGAGGCGCGCACCTTCGGCATGGCGAGCCTGTTCCGCCAGATCGGCATCTATTCGCCGCACGGGCAGCTGTACGAGCCGGAGGATGCGGGCTCGATGCTGTCGTACCGCGAGGCGAAGGACGGGCAACTGCTCGAGGAAGGCATCACCGAGGCCGGCGCGCTCGCATCGTGGATCGCGGCCGGCACCTCGTACAGCGTGCACGGGCTGCCGATGCTGCCGATGTACATCTACTACTCGATGTTCGGCTTCCAGCGCGTGGGCGACCTGATCTGGGCCGCGGCCGACCAGCGCGTGCGCGGCTTCCTGTTCGGTGCGACGGCGGGGCGCACGACGCTCGGCGGCGAGGGCCTGCAGCACCAGGACGGCAGCAGCCTGGTGATGGCCTCGACGGTGCCGAACTGCCGTGCCTGGGATCCCGCCTTCGCGGGCGAGGTCGCGGTGATCATGGACCACGCGGCGCGGCGCATGCTGGAGCAGCAGTGCGACGAGTTCCACTACCTCACGCTGATGAACGAGAACTACGCGCAGCCGTCGCTGCCCGACGCGGCGCACGCCGACCTGTTGCGCGGCATGTACCGGCTCGCGGCGCATGCGGTGAAGAAGCCGGCGGGCCGCGTGCGGCTGCTGGGCAGCGGTGCGATCCTGCGCGAGGTGATGGCCGCGGCCGAGCTGTTGGCCGCCGACTGGCAGGTGGCGAGCGAGGTGTTCAGCGTGACGAGCTTCAGCGAGCTGGCCCGCGATGCGCGCGAGGCCGATCGGCTGGAGCGGCTCGGTGGCACGCCGGCGGTGTCGCACGTGGCGACGCTGCTGGCCGGCAACGATCCGGTGATCGCCGCCACCGACTACGTGCGCGCGTGGCCGCAGCTGATCGCCGAGTACGTGCCGGCGCGCTACGCGACGCTCGGCACCGACGGCTTCGGCCGCAGCGACACGCGCCAGCAGCTGCGCCGCTTCTTCGAGGTCGACCGGCACCAGGTGGTGCTGGCGGCGCTACAGGCGCTGGTGCGCGAGGGCAGGCTGGCGCGCGGGGTGCTGGCGCAGGYGGTGGCGAAGTACGGGGTGGATGCGGGCGCAGCGGTGCCCTGGGCGGTCTGAACAGGCCCTAGACTGCGTCCGTCGGAGACCTCGCATGTACATCAAGCAGCTGAAAATCGAGAACCTGCGCTCGCTCGAGTCGGTGACGCTGGCGCTGAACGCGCCGGGCACGCCGCAGTTGAGCCTGCCGAACGTCAACGTGATGTTGGGGGGCAACGGACTCGGCAAGACCAGTGTGCTGCGTGCCGCGGCGCTGGCCGCACTGGGGCCGTTGATGAGTTCGTCTTCCGGCTTCGTGCCCGAGTCATTGATCCGCCGCCCACCCGGTGCGAAGCCGGTCAAGGCGTCGGCACTCGACAAGCTGCCGCCGGCGCGCATCACGGCCGATGTCGCGCTGGAGTCGGGCGAGTTGCCAAGCTACGCGCGTGCGCTGGCCAAGGAGAAGCAACTGCAGATGGTGACGACGGTGACGCGCATCGGCACCACCGAGCGGCTGCAATGGAGCAGCACGCCGTCGAGCGTGCAGGGCATGATCGAGCGGCTGCAGTTCGACGACCGCGCCTCGGTCTTCTTCGTCGTCGGCTACGGCGCGACGCGCCGTGTGGAGGCGTCGATCCGGGTCGACGAGAGCGCACGCACCAAGTCGCGGCTGCGCCCCTACGAGCGCGTGTCCAGCCTGTTCGAGGACCACCTCGGACTGATTCCGTTGTCTTACTGGTTGCCGGCCTATGCCGGCAGCAACAAGGGCCGCTACGCGCAGGTCGTTGCCCTCATGAACGAGCTGCTGCCCGATGCCTGTCGCATGCAGAAGACGGCTGCCAAGACCGAGAGCGGTGCCGAACACCTGTTCACGATGAACGGCGTGTCGTTGCCGTTTCGTGCGCTGTCCGACGGCTACCGCGCCTACATCGGCTGGATCGGCGACATGCTGTTCCATGTCTGCATGGGCGCGGGCAGCGGCGTCAAGCTGCGCGATGTCAGTGGCGTTCTGCTGCTCGACGAGATCGACCTGCACCTGCACCCCGAGTGGCAGCGCGTGGTCGTGCCGACGCTGGCGCGCGCGCTGCCGAAGCTGCAGTTCATCGTGACCACGCACAGCCCGCTGGTGGTCGGCTCGCTGGAGCGCGAGAACCTGTTTGTGCTCTCTGAAGAAGAGGGTGGCACCGTGGTCAAGAAGCTGCCCGAACTCGTGCATGGCCGCAGCGCCGAACAGATCCTGCTGTCGCCGTACTTCGGACTCGACAGCACGCGCGCGCCGGACGTGTCGAAGGCCTTGTCGAAACTGGCGGCCGATGCGGTCGGTGGCGATGCGACGGCGTCGATGAAATACCTGGAACTTCTGTCAAAGGGATTGCCGAAGGCGGAGGTGCAGGCCTTGGTCAATCGCCCTGCCAAGCGCAGCACGTCGACGCGTCGCAAGGCTCCAGCGGCATCGAAGTAAGCGACCGGCATGGTCCGCTATCCCGTCGACCCGCAGCATCTGATCGACCTGATCAACGCGGAGAAGCCGAGCTGGATCGGCCGGGCGCATGCGCGCACGCAGGTCTATGCGCAAGCGCGCGACTACACGGGGGGTGCAGAGTTCTGGGGCGAGATCAAGAACGTCTACATCCGGCTGCAGCATGAGAAATGCGCCTACTGCGAAACCAAGTTGCAAGGCGCCACGCTTGCGAGCAAGGTGCATGAGGTCGAGCACTTCAGGCCCAAGAAAAGCATCAAGGCTTGGCCGGCTCCGAGCCTGACCTACCTTGCCGATTTCCAGGCGCCGTGTGCGATGGGGGCGGCGAGCGCGACCGGCTACTACCAGCTGGCCTATCACCCGTTCAACTACGCGATCGCCTGCACGCGCTGCAACTCCACGCTCAAATCCAACTACTTTCCGGTGCGCGGGACGCGGCAGGTCCACGCAGCGGATCCTATGCAGATGAGCGGCGAGTCGGCCTTGCTGGTCTATCCGCTGTCGACCATCGATGAAGACCCGGCCGACCTGATCGCGTTTGACGGAATCGTCGCCGTCCCCAGGCAAGGCCATGGCCCCGGGTTCGAGCGCGCGGTGACGACGATTGCCTTCTTCCAGCTGAACCACCAGGACCTGACGACCCGCCGCGCACCACTCCTGTCGCAACTCTGGCTCCAGATGGACTCGTTGGCTCATGCAACGTCCGGCCGGCGCAGGCAACTGTCGGCATCGATTGATGCTGCGTGCAGCCCGACACGCGAGTTCAGTGCCTGCATGAGTTCGTTCCGGGCGCTGTATGCTGCCGATCCCGTCAAAGCCAGGATCCTTGGCGAGCACGCACTCGTGCTCGCGACGACCTGAGCATGACCGGCCTGCCGAGGCGGGTCATTCGGGCGGCGGCGCCTCCCTCAGCACCATCGCCGCCGGCTTCGACATCGGCACCCCCGCCTCGCGCAGCCCGCCCAGCACCGTGAACAGCAGCGCGCTCTTCACCGCATACGACTGCCGCGGCGACACCACGTAGCCGGTCGCGTTGAACACCAGGTTGCCGTTGTCGAAGCCGTCCAGGTAGACCTTCGGCGCCGGCGTCTCCAGCACATCGTCGTGCTCGATGAAGGCCTGCAGCAGCAGGTCGCGCACGCGCTCGGTGTCGGTGTCCAGCGGCATCGGCAGCTTGATCTGCACCAGGCCCAGCGGGCTCGCGAGCGTGACGTTGCGCACCGTCTTCGTGATGAACTCCGAGTTCGGCACGATCACCGTCGAGCGGTCGCCCATCTGGATCTCGGTGGCGCGCACGTTGATGCGGCGGATGTCGCCCTCGATGCCGCCGAGCGTCACCCAGTCGCCCACCTTCACCGGCCGCTCGGCCAGCAGGATCAGCCCCGAGACGAAGTTCGACACCACCGCCTGCAGGCCGAAGCCGATGCCCACCGACAGCGCGCTCGCGATCCACGCGATCTTGTCGAGCGCCAGCCCGATGGCCGACAGCCCGAACGCGATCGCGAGCACCGTGCCGACGAAGCCGAACAGCGTGGTGGTCGAGCTGCGCATGCCGGCGTCGAGCCGCGTGGTCGGCAGGAAGCTGCGTGTCAGCCAGCGCTTGAGCGCGCGCACCGCCAGCAGGCTGAGGCCGAACACCAGCAGCGCGCGCAGCACCGCGATCGGCCGCACCTGCAGCTCGCCGACCGCCACGCCCACGTCGAGCTGGCCGAGGCGCTGCCACAGGTCGCCCGGGCCCTCGCCGAACGGCGCGAGGATCAGCACCAGCGCCACCAGCAGCACCGCGAGCTGCAGGCCGCCGGCGCCGATCACGGCCACCTGGTTGCGCAGGTGCGAGGGCGACACCGCGGCATCCGAGTGCGCCTCGATCGCGCCGTCGGGCTCCTCGGCGTCCGGATCGGTGAGCGGCGGCGAGCGCACCCAGGTGTCGAAGACATCGCCCACCAGCAGGTTCAGCAGGTAGGCGGTCAGCGAGACCGCGAACACCCAGACGACCTGGCGCGCGACGAAGCCGCCGAGCGCGACATAGCCGATCACGATGCAGACGACGCTCGCCACCAGCGCGAGCCACACGCCGCCCAGCATCAGCGAGACCCACAGCGGGCGGGGCAGGGTGTCGAGCGGCGATGTCGGCTCCGGCTGCGGCTCGACCGGCGCCGCGGCCAGCGCCGCGCGCCGCAGCCGCTCGCCGGTGCGCAGGCTGCGGCCGACGACCAGCGCCAGCACCAGCGCATAGACGCAGTTGATCGCGACCTCGGCCGCGAGATCGGCCTGCGCCAGCACCGCGAGCCGCTGCAGCAGCCAGCCGGCCAGCGTGACGCTGCCGATCACCACCGGTTGCCGGCGCAGCGCATGCGCCAGCGCATCGGGCATCGGCAGCAGCCGCCAGGCCGGCTGGTCGGCCGACAGCAGCGCGCGCCCGAGGCCGGCGAGGTAGGCCGAGAACAGCACCGCGCCGACAAAGCTCGCGAGCAGGCCGTGCAGCGGCTCGGGCACCGGGCGCTGCCAGTTCAGGCCGAGCGCCAGGCCCCAGGCGACGGCGCCGGGGACGAGCATCCACAGCAGCGTTTGCGCCAGGGCGTACAGCGTGCGGCGCACCCGTGCGGCCGGCGAGTGGCTGGCGACCAGCCGCGCGACAACGCGGCCGAGCGCGATGCGCAGTGCGATGCCGATCAGCGCGACGCCGAGCCAGGCGAGCCACGCCGCGGCCGACATGCGGGCGAAGGCCGCGGCGAGCTGGCCCTGCCATGGCGAGGGCGTCGCTTCGCCGGGCGAGAGCAGGTCGCGCAGGTCGTGCCAGAACGAGGGGCTGAGCAGTGCATCGGTGCGCTCGAACAGGTGCGCCTGGAAGCGCGAGCGGCGCTGCCGCGCGGCCTGGTCGGCGAGCTGCAGGCTCTCGACCGACAGCAGCCGCGCCAGCTTGATGCGCGCGTTCAGGGCCTCGGTGGTCTTCTGCAGGCTGCCACGCTGGGTCGCGACGTCGCTGTCTTCGCGGGTGCCGTCGGGTGCAGTGCCAAGTTCGGTCAGCCGTGCCTGGGCGCGTGCGAGTTCGGGGGCCTGGGCCTGCGCGATCTGCTCGGCGTTGTGCTGGATCTCGAGCAGCGCGTCGCGCATCGCGACCAGTTCGGCATCGGGGCTGTCGGCCTGCAGGCGCTTCTCGATCGAATCGACGCGCAGGCGGGCGGTCTCGAGCACGGCGTCGGGGTCGTCGGCGGGCTGGGCGCTCGCGGTGACGGTGGCGGTGAGGACGCCCAGTGTGAACAGCAGCGTGAGCAGCAGGCGCCGCGTGATGCGTGTCAGAAAGGAAACAGCCTGCGGTCGGCCTGGCATGCGATCGGCTCCATTCGAAAGGGCAGCGGGAGCGCGCATCCTGCCACCACGCCACGAGGCTTGGCAAACGCCCTCCGGTTTCCGACGCGCCCGTCAGGAGGTGAGCGAATCGCTGATCAATGAATTGGCCATCCAGCGCAGGAGTTTGCGTGTCTTGTCACGCGTGCCCTCTTTGGCGGGTTCGAGCGCGCGATAGCCCGCCTCCATGCGGATGCGAAGGTTGACCGAAGCTCGAGCTGCGTGACTGAAGGAACGAATCTGCAGCGCGACGCGATCAATGGCCTCGGATCTGTCCAGCGAGGGGCACGAGCCCAGCGCCTGTTCTTCGGCGAGGATGGACGTTCGGAGCAACAGGCGAACGAGGGTGGCGACCGCGCGGGCGGTTGCGTCTGCGTCTGCGCTCGACCGCAGGTCCGCGGGCACAGCCGTGTTACGGGCCCGGTTGATGATTTCGATAACTTTGGGAGGGGGGTTGGCGCGTGCGAGCTTGTTCAGGTGTGCGATTGCCCGTCCATTGATCTTCGTCAGTTTCAGGGATCGCGCGTCGCCGCAGAGACGGCTTGCTTTAGTGAGCTTATTGGCTGTCTGGCGACAGATCGTCCAGTGCCTGGCATGGACAGCCTCGAGTGCGGTGACGGTGGCTGGGGTTTTGGGCTGGGTGACGAGATTGTGTTGGACCAGCGTCGATGCAGATCGCGTGGCCTCCTTCTTTCTCGTTGCGATCGGGCTCGTCGGTCGGGCCATCTCCGTCTGACCGCCGACCAGCACGGCGGTGGCGATGGTCAGTGCGCGCGTGGGCGAAAGGAGGGCTGTCTTCATCTCGTCTCCCCGGCGAGAGGGTCCCGCACAGCATGCTATCGGCGGGGCCGGCACCGAACTGAAGCCTGCCTTCGAGCAACTCCGCTCATTGGAACTGCCCGAGCTTGATGTCGAGGGAACGTTCGACGAGCCAGGCCGTGGCGACCAGCACGATCAGCGCCGAGCCGCCGCGCAGCAGCATCTGCCGGTAGAAGCGTGTCGTCCGCAGCGTCCAGACGGTCGTCACGAAGACGGCGACGATCGCGAGCTGCCCCAGCTCGACGCCGAGGTTGAAGCCGAGCAGCGGCAGCGCGAGGGCGCCCTGCGTGAGCCCGGCATCCTTCAGCGCGCCTGCGAACCCGAAGCCGTGCACCAGCCCGAACGCGAAGGTCAGCTTCCAGCGGCCCTCGCGCACCATCGGCACCAGGTTGTTCAGCGCCGCGAACACCACGCTGGCCGCGATGACCGATTCGACCCAGCGCGACGGCGGGTTCACGAGGTCGAAGGCGGCCAACGCCAGCGTGATCGAGTGCGCCACGGTGAAGGCGGTGACGACGCGCAGCACCTCGGCCAGCACCGGCCGCAGGCGCGGCGATGCCAGCACCGCCGGCAGCAGCAGCGCGAGCAGGAACAGGATGTGATCGCTGCCGATCAGGATGTGGTGGATGCCCTCGGTGACGAAGCCGGGGAGGGCGGGCTCGGCGGCCGTGCCGAAGCTGCGCGGCGCATCGCCAGGCACCAACACGGCGGTCTCGTCGCGACCCTGCTGTTGCACGCGGACGATGCCGCGGTGCGTCGGGTCGCTCTGTGCGAACAACTGGTAGACCAGCGTCAAGGACCGGACCGCCGCGGGGCAGGTCCAGCGTCGCGTCAACACCGCATAGTGGCCGTCGCTGTGCTCGTCGAGCTGCTGCGCGTCGAGGGCGCCGGGCGCGCACGGTGCGCCGTCGGCCTGCACCGACAGGCCTTGCAGCGACAGCCGGTCGATGTCGGCCCAGCGCGTGCGCACCTCGCCCCAGGCGAGTTGACCGTCGTCGTCGGCATCGAGCGCGAGTTCGCGTTCCAGGTCGCGCAATGCGATGTCGAAGCGCTGTTCCACGACGGCCCCATCGACTTTCAGGTGGACATAGGCGTCGCTCGGCTTGTGGGCTTGCGCGATGAGCGGCAGCAGGCCCAGGCACGCGATCAGCAGGTGGCGCGCGTTCATGAACCGCTCCCCGCCAGCGCCTGCAGGCGCGCATCCTGCCAGCCGGTGTCGCGGGCCCGTTGCCACACCGGCTGCGCCGCCTGCGGTTGCTGCGCGGCCAGCGCGGCGCGTGCCAGCAGCAGCGCGTCGGCCGGTTCCTTCTGGACGGCCCAGTTCGCCTGCGCGCTCGCCAGTGCGGCGGGCGCGTCGCCCAGCAGGTCGAGCTCGTAGCGCGCTTGCTCGCGCCGGTGGCTGCGGTCGCCGCGCAGGCGGGCCGCATCGAAGCGCGCGGCCAGCGTGGTGATGGCCTGCGGCGCGCGCGGATCGGCGCTGCGCTTCCACGCGATCGCCAGGCGCAGCAGCAAGGCGTCCGCATCCTCGCGGCCGGCCAGCAGCGCTGCGGTGTCGCGCTCGCGGTGCTGCGCCAGCAGCCAGTCGGCGTACGCGGCCAGTGTGTAGACATCGGGCAGCGGTGACGCTGCGATCGCGCGCTGGTACAGCGCATCGGCCGATGCATCGCCGCGGCGCTCGGCCAGTTCGGCCTGCACGAGCGCCAGCCAGCCGGTGTCGGCGTCCGGGTGCCGGGCCAGTGCGGCCAGGGCTGTCGCTGCGGTGGCGGCTTGGCCTTGCAGGCTCATCAACTCGGCACGGCAGACCTGCGCCGGCAGCTGCACCGCGCTGCCGAGTGCCGTGTAGTGCGCGCCCAGCAGGCGTTCGCAGCCGGCATCGGCCTCGCGCCAGCGGCCCTGCACCTGCAGCACCGAGGCACGCGTCAGCTCGGCCTGGGCCTGGAGGGCCAGCGACACCGGCTGCGGACCGGGCTGCAACAGCGCGTCGAGGTCCTGCAGGGCCGGCCCGAAGTCGTGCTGGCTCTGCCGCACGATCGCGCGCAGGAGGCGCACCGGTGCCGGAGGGTGAGGCAGGGTCCACCACGCCGCCAGCGCCGCCTGGGCCTGGCCGAGTTCGCGCGGGTCGCCGTCGCGGCGGGCGCGTTCGATGGCGTCGCGCGCCAGCCGCGTCGCGAGCTGCAGTTCGGCCGGGTGCTGGCGCAGCTGCTCGCGCAGCGCGCGTTGCTGCTGGCGCTCGGCGCTGTTGCCGATGCGGGCCGGCAGGCGTTCGACGAGGGTGTCGTCGCCGGCCGGTGCGAAGGGGGCGGCGTGGCACAGCGCGGCATGCAGCAGCGCGACCGGCCACCACCGGAAGATCGAGTGAAGCATCGTCACCTCGCCATGGAAGATGATCCGTGGCCCGGATGGGCGTCCGGGCCACGGGTGCCGGTCAGAGCGTGGCCGGTTCGTCGGTCTCGCTGGTCGGCACGCTCGTGAGGGCGTCCAGGCTCAGCGGCTCGCCGCTGTCGGACGCCACGTTCACCCGCGCCGCTGCGTACTCGGTGTACGCCGCCGGCGTGGCAGCCGCAGTGACGGGCACCGCGGTTTCCTCCGGGGCCGGCGCGTCGCCGCCGGACCCTCCGCCACCGCCGCACGCTGCCAGCAACGCGGCACCCGCCAAGCTCGTGCCGAGCGCTTGAAGAAGCTTGTTCATGCCATGCTCCTCAATGCGTGCCGCCGATGGGCGTGTACAGGTACGGGAAACCCGGCAGCAGCGGCGCCACGGCCTGGTCGACCGCGTCGTGCAGCTTCAGCGAGGTGGCCCCCAGCGGCACATTGGCCGGCTTGCAGTTCACGCCGAAGCCGAACTTGTCGGTGTCGCCGTTGGCCATGCACAGCCCGCCCATCACCGCGACCAGCGAGACGTCGACCACGTCGTCCTTCGGCCGGCGGCCGTTCGGGAAGCCCGCGTTGTCGGTGCCGCCGGCGAGGATGTTGCCGACGATGCCGAGCCGGTTCTGGTCGGCGAAGGCCACCGGTGCGATCGCGGTGTTCAGCCGCAGCATCTCGGCGGGCGTCACGCTCGCCGGCTGGTTCACGCCCTTGATGCCGGTCAGGAAGGCCGTCGCGAGGTCGGTGCGCGGCAGGTTCTTCGGCGCGGTGCCGGGCAGCTTCAGCGCGATCTCCAGCAGTGCGGGCAGCGTCGGGTTCGTGACGTAGGCGGCGAACTGCGCGTCGTCCTTCGGCTTCGAGCCGTTGAAGCGGTCCTTGTCGGGCAGGCCGATCACCACCTCGTTGACCAGCGGCATGCCCAGGCGCGAGACCTGGGTCCAGGCGCCGCCGGCCTTCTCGGTGGTCTGGTGGCCGGCCTTCGGCGTCGGGTCGAGCAGGCGCACCTGGCGCAGGCTGGCGCTGGTCCAGCCGCCGATCACCGGCTCGGTGCCGGCGGTCAGGCAGCTCTTGTGCACCTCGAGCGCGAGCGTCGTGACGTTCTTGTCGTCGATGGTGTTCGGCGCCGCATTGATCAGGGCCGGGTCGGTGATCACGGCCACCGGCGCGTTGACCAGGTCGAAGATGGTGCCGAGGTTGACCGCGAACGGATCCTTGCGCTGGCCGGCGAACACCTTGCCCGGCATCGCGCAGCCCGGGATGTTGACGGTGTAGATGTGCCTGGCCGCATAGGCGGCGTAGTCGGGCAGGGTCTTCACGCCGATGTTGTCGACCGGCTTGTCGAAGGTGGCACTGCCGCCGGCCGCGTTCGTGATCGCGTTGCGCCGGCCGCTGCGGCGGTCGCCGCGCACCACGTCGACGGTGTAGGTCTCGGTGAGGTTCAGCGCGGCCGAGCGCACGTCGGTGACCGGCCCGGCCTGGATCAGCGGGATCGCGACGCTCTTGTCGCCGATCGGCAGCTTGACGTTGTTCAGCGTGTTCCTGAAACGGAACTGGAAGCTCAGGTCTTCCTTCGCGTCGCCGTTGTTGTCGATGTGGATCTCGTACAGCGCGTTCGGATCCATCGAGAAGTAGTTCGGTCCGCCGTAGGCGTCCTGCAGCGGCAGGTAGTTCGCGATCAGCGTGACGTAGTCGGCGCGGTCGGCCTCGTAGCTGCGGAACATGTAGAAATCGGTGGCGTCGACCTTGGGTTGCGTGGTGATGAACGGCGCCTCGCGGTGGCTGGAGGCCTGGGCGGCGGCGCACAGCGCGAGGGTCGCGGCCAGCGCGAGCGGCGCGCTGCGCAAACGGGTGGGTGTCATGGCTTCTCCTGGTGTGTTGGCATGGCAGCCGGCGGGATGCCGGCTGACCTGCGTTTACGCCGCGACGGAGGTGGTGGACGCAGCGCGCCGTCTCGACGCTCTGCCGGTGGGGGCTTGCATCCAATCGGCACGAAGCGGCGTAGCGGGCGCGCCTGGAAAGTACCGATGTGAAATCGATTTCAACGCCCCTAGCATCGCGGCCATGCCGATCAAATCACTTGCCGCCTGCGCGTCGCTGCTGGCCCTGCCGCTGCTTGTCATGGCGGCACCCGTCACGCTGCGCATCGCGCCGGATGCCCCATCGCCGGGGCCCATCGTGGCCGCGCCGGCGATCCTGCGCGGCTACAACATCGGCAACTGGATGCAGATCGGCGAGTTCGCCCGCGAGATGCGGCAGGCACCGGCGGCGGCGCTGCGCTTCCCGGGTGGCAATGCCGGGGACGACGAAGACCTCAACGGCACGCGGCTCGACCTGTTCAAGACCAACCTCGACCTGCTGGGCGGGCCGGCGCCCGAGTTGCTGATCCAGACGCGTGTGTTCCAGGGCGGCCGACCCGGCGTGGTCGCGGCGAACACGCCCGAAGACGCTGCGTCGGCGGTGCGCCTGGCGCGCGAACGCGGGCTGAAGGTGCCGGTGTGGGAGATCGGCAACGAGCCCGACCTGTTCGCCGTCACGCGCGGCGACGCGAGCTGGACGCCGGAGCGCTACTGCGAGGTCTTCCGCGCGCAGGCCGCGGCGATCAGGCGCGAGGATCCGCAGGCGCGCATCGCCGGCCCGGCGGTCTCGGGCGCGATGCCGATCGCGCCGGCGTTCGCGCGCCGCTTCATTGCGCTGTGCGGCGACGTGGTGGACGTGCTGACCTGGCACATCTACCCGACCGAAGGCACCGGCTCCGAGGCGGCCGCGCTCGCGAGCATCGACGAGGCGACGCGCTGGCCGGCCGAGTACCGGCGGCTGCTGGCCGACCCGGCGAGCAACCCGCTCGGCCATGCGCGTGCGATCGAGCTCGGCATCACCGAATACGGCCTGTCGTCGCGCTCCGACGGCCAGCGCTTCATCGGCGAGCAGGTCGGCGCGCTGTGGGCCGCCGAGTTCGCGCTGCGCAGCGCCGAGGCGGGGCTGCGTTTCGCGCACTACTTCGCGTACCAGGGGACGGGCTTCCACGGCCTGCTCGACAGCGGCGGGGCGCCGCGGGCGACGTACTACGCGTTCCGGCTGCTCGCGCCGCTGCAGGGGCGCTTCATGCCGGTGGCCGCGAGCGATGCCGGCGTGTGGAGCCATGCGCTGGTCGATGGCGACACGCTGACGGTCGTGCTGATCAACAGCGACACGGTGGCGAAGCCGCTGAAGACGAGCCTCGCGTCATGGAAGCTGGCTGGCGGGCAGTCCTTCGATGCGCGCGTGGTCGACAAGGAGGCGGCGTTCAGGCGCATCCAGCCGGCTGCGGCGGTGACCTTGCCTGCGCGCTCGATGACGGTGTTGCGCTATCAGCGTGGCGAGGCGCAGCGCACAAAAAAATAGCCGACCCCGCATCGCGCGAGGCCGGCCCGATGCCGCAGGGTCAGCCGGATCAGAAGTTGTAGGTGGCGCCGATCGTGTACAGCGTGGCCTTGATGGCTTCGTTCCCCAAGGCTTTTCGGGTGTAGTCGATGGCGGCGTTCACCGTGATTTCCTTCGTCAACTTGTAGCCGACGCCGGCGCCGATGTAGGCGTTGGTGCTGGTGTCCGAGTCGAAGAACGAGAAGCTGCCTGCGGAGCCGCTCGTCTTCAGCTTGTTGCGCGCGAGGCCGGCGCGGACCACACCGTTCCAGTCGGGCGTGAAATCGCCCAGCAGCGCGAGTCCGACGCCGAGGGCCGACAGATTCGCATTGGCGGCGACATCGAAGCCGCTGGTGTCTCCGCTGACCCTGCCCTTGACGTTGCCGTAGTCGGCGTAATGCGCTTCGACGGCCACGTTCTTGGTCAGCTTGTAGCCGCCGAGCAGCTTGAAGCCGGTGTCACCCTCGTCGCAGCTGACGCCGCTTGCACAACGGAGATTGAGGTGCGAGCCGCCCGCGGCCACGCCGATGTAGAGGCCTTCGGCGTGTGCGCCGACGCTGCCGGCCGCGATGAGGGCGCTGAGGAGAAATTTCTTCACGGTGAATCCTGTGCTGTTTCGGGGAGTCGCCCACGCGCGGAAGCGGCGGGGTCGGCGCGGTGAGTAACCTGACGCAGCGGTTCGTTCCCACCGGCAGGCCGCAGATCTGCTTCCATCCTTCACCCACCCTGTACAGTTCGACGGATGCGCCTCCTCCTGACCGCTCTCGCCGCCCTCACGCTGTTCGCCGGCTCCGCCCAGGCGCTCACGCTCGATGCGAAGAAACTGGCCCGCTACGATGCCAGCTACCAGCGCTGCGAGGCGCTGTACCCCCAGATGAAAGGCCAGCGCGATGTGGCCTACCTGCGGATGTACCACGTGGCGGAAGACGAGAAGATGCTGGGCAAGCTGGCCGCGCTGCGCAAGAGCAGCGCCTACCTGGCCGAGCAGAAGCGCCTGAAGAAGACGCCCGCGCCGCCGGCCTCGGCCGCGTCCGGACCGCTGGCCCAGCAGTGCCAGGCCCTGTGGGGCGAAGCGCAGCGCGCAAAGAAATAGCCGGACCGAAGCGTGCCAACGCACGCGAAGAACGGTTCGATCCAGCGGCCTCCGTGGATCCGGCTCCGCCGGTCCACTGGAGGCGCCCCCTTGAGGGGGAGGCGCGCAGCGCCTCGGGGGTGGGATATCAGAAGTTGTAGTTGACGCCGATCGTGTACAGCGTGGCCTTGGCCTTGTCGCCGCCGATCTCGCCTTCGGTGTAGTCGACGGCGGCGGTCAGCGCGACTTCCTTGGTCAGCTTGTAGCCGACGCCGGCGCCGACGTAGGCCTTGGTCTTGCTCTGCGAATCAGAGGCCGCGCCCTCCAGCTTCACCTTGTTGCGTGCGAGGCCGGCACGCACCACGCCGTTCCAGTCGGGCGTGAAGTCGCCCAGGTACGCCGCGCCGAGGCCGAAGCCCGACATCTTCACGTCGATGGAGGCGGCGCCGACGCTGAGCTTGGCCTTGCCGAAGTCGGCGTAATGCGCCTCGACGGCGATGTTCTCGGTCAGCTTGTAGCCGCCGAACAGCTTGAAGCCGGTGTCGCTCTTGTCGCAGCTGGTGGTGCCGGCGCAGTCGACGTCGGTGTTGGTGCCGCCGGCGGCCACGCCGACGTAGATGCCTTCGGCGTGCGCGCCGACGCTGCCGGCCATCGCGATGAGGGCGGTGAGGAGGATCTTCTTCATGGGGAATCCTGTGTTGTCTCGGAGGGGTGAATCCGGCCGTTGACTGCTGCCGGCGCCACGGGCGGAACCCTTGGCGGGCGGGATGCTACGTGTAAACCCGCCCTTCGCATCCGTGACTTCCGGATACCCGACGAACTTGTCCGCCTTTCACACGGCTGCAAGAAATCGCACCGGCTTTGTGCTCAGCGCCAGCGCTCGCGCAACTCGCGCTTGAGCACCTTGCCGATCGCGCTGCGCGGCAGTTCGTCGACGAAGCGCACGCCGGCCACGCGCTGCGTCTTGCCGACACGGGCGTTCAGCCAGTGCTTCAGATCGTCGGCCGTGGCGTCGTCCGCACCCGCGTCCGCACCCGCGCGGCGCACGACGAAGGCCACCGGCGTCTCGCCCCACTCGGTGGACGGCACGCCCACCACCGCCGCATCGGCCACCGCCGGGTGCTCGCGCAGCACCGCCTCGAGGTCGCTCGGGTAGATGTTGAAGCCGCCGCTGATCACCACGTCCTTCTTGCGGTCGAGCAGCACCAGGAAGCCGTCGTCATCGAAGCGCCCGACATCACCGGTGCGGATGAAGCGCTTGCCCGCCGCATCGAACCATTCGGCCTCGCGCGTCTTCTGCGGCTGCCGGTGGTAGCCGAGCATCATCCCGGGCGAATGGCCGACCACCTCGCCGGTGGCGCCGACCGGCAGCTCGCGGCCGTCGTCGTCGATCAGCCGGATGTCATGCCCTTCGGCGGGACACCCGACCGTGTGCAGCTTGTCCGGGTGCTCGTGCGCCGCGAGGATGCAGGTGCCGCCGCCCTCGGTCATGCCGTAGAACTCGACCAGCCCGCCCGGCCAGCGCGCCAGCACATCCGCCTTCAGCGCGGCGCCGAACGGCGCGCTGGTGCAGAACTTGTTGATGAAGGCGGAAAGGTCGTGCTGCCCGAAAGCGGGGAGCGCCATCAGCCGCTGGTACTGCACCGGCACCAGCATCGTGTGCGTCGCGCGGCGCCGCGCGGCCAGCGCCAGGTAGCCGGCCGCATCGAACTTCTGCATCAGCACGGCGCAGCCGCCATAAGCCAGCGTCGGGAAGAACACCACCAGCGTGGTGTTCGAGTACAGCGGCGTCGCGAGCAGCGTGACGCCGTCGGGCGTGTAGCCGTACTGCCGGCCACGCTGCACATGCGACCAGCGCATGCCGTGCGATTGCACGATGCCCTTCGGCACGCCGGTGGTGCCGGACGAATAGATGATGTTGAACGGCGCGTCGGGCGGCAGCGCGGGTTCGTCCACGCGCGTGCCGGCCGGCGCGAGCCAGCGCTCGAAGGCCGTGTCGTCGTCGAGCGGGATGCGCGAGCCTTCGGAGGCCGCGATCAACGCGCCGGCCGCGGCATCGACGAACAGCGCGCGCGGCTGCGCGTCGGCCAGCATCGCGGCCAGGCTCTCGGCCGTCGACGACGGCGCGAGCGGCGCGACGACGACGCCGGCCCGCAGTGCGCCGAGGAACACCGCCGCGTAGCGCATCGAGGTGCCGGCGCACACCGCGACCGCCTCGCCCACCTGCACGCCGTCGCGCTGCAGCGCGGCCGCGATGCGGTCCATCAGCGCATCGAGTGCGGCATACGACAGCAGCTCGCCGCCCTGCGCCAGGGCAGCGTGCGCCGGCCGCGCCTGCGCATGGGCGCGGATCTGCGAGGGGATCGTCTGGAAGGCGTCGTCCATCGTCAGTACCCCGCCGAGCGATCGACGGCATGCCGCGGCAGCTGCCCGTCGCGCACGCGGCGCAACGCATCGAGGCACTGCGCCGCGACGGTGTCGAACGAGGCCTGCGCCGCGATGTGCGGCGTCGCGACCACCTGCGGGTGCTGCCACACCCAGTTCGACGGATCGGGCGGCTCGCGCTCGAACACGTCGAGCGCGGCACCGGCCAGGTGGCCTTCATCGAGCAGCGCGCGCAGGTCGGCCTCCACAAGGTGCTCGCCGCGGCCGACGCTGACGACGAACGCGCCGCGCGGCAGCTGCGACAGCGTCGCCCGGTTCAGCAGCCCGCGGGTCGCCGGCGTCAACGGCAGCGTGCAGATCAGCACGTCGCTGCGCGCGAGCAGCGCCGCGAGGCCGCCCTCGCCGCCGAACACCTCGACCC
>NZ_JBFUGW010000004.1:0-87658 GCF_056402735.1 Rhizobacter sp. P3_C12 | reverse complement strand
CGCGGCCAGTGCTCGGCCGGCAGCGGCGGCAGGCCGGCCCGCGATGCGGCATCGAGCGCCGCCGCATCGGGCAGCGCGACGGCCGGGTAGGCCTGCAGCAACCCGTGCTGCGCCTGCGCCAGCTCGGCCATGAAGAGCAGGAAATCGCGCATCGCATGCCCGCCGGCGGCCAGCTGGCGCAGCCGCATCTCGCGCTCCGCGAACAGCGTGCTGCGCTCGGGCAGCCGCAGGTAGGGCACCTGCTGCCCGGCCTGCACCGCGATTTCTTCGGGTGACAGCAGTCGCGTGGTGGAGGTCAGTGTCATCGCGGGGGCGACATCATTCCTTGCCAGTGATCTCTCGGTACCAGAGCGGGTGATTCTGCCGCGCCCAGGCCTCGGTGACGGTACCGCGGGTCATCGCCCGCATCGTTCCCTTGACCCAGATCGCGGCGTACACGTGCACGATCACGCTGAGCACCAGCACCACCGCCGACACCGCGTGCACCACCACCGCGATGCGGCGCAGCGGGATCGCGAAGTAATCGGCGAACCACGGCTGCCAGAACACGAAGCCGGTGATGAACAGCAGCAGCAGGCTGATGCCGAACAGCCAGAACACCGCCTTCTGCCCGCCGTTGTACTTCTCGACCGGCGGCATGCCGTGCTCGTGGCCGGTCTTCATCAGGTGCGGGGCGGCCTTCACCCACGCGGTGTCGCGCGGCTTCCAGACGTTGTCGCACCACACCTTGGCGAACAGCAGCACGAAGCCGAGCACCATCAGCACGCCGAAGAACGGGTGCAGGATGCGCGTCCACGGGCCGCCGCCGAACAGCATCGTCAGGACGTAGAGGGCCGGGTGGAAGAACGCGAGCCCCGACAGCGCGGCGCAGAAGAACAGCATCGCCACCGCCCAGTGGTTCATGCGCGTGCCGTCGGCATAGCGCTGGATGAAACGCTTCATGACCGTTCCTCCTCGTCCACCGGCTCCTCGACGGGGCCGACCTTCGTGTAGTGGAAGAAGCCGACCACCGCGGCGCCGATCATCGCGGCCAGCGCCAGCGGCTTGGCCGCGCCCTTCCACAGCGAGACCCACGGGCTGATCTGCGGGTTGGCGGGCAGCCCGTGGTACAGCTGCGGCTTGTCGCCGTGCTGCAGCACGTACATCACGTGCGTGCCGCCGACGCCTGGCGGGTCGTACACGGCGGCCTGCGCGTAGCCGCGCTCCTTCAGGTCGGCGATGCGCTCGCTGCCGTACTCGAGCATGTCTTCCTTGCTGCCGAAGTGGATCGCACCGGTCGGGCAGGCCTTGACGCAGGCCGGCTCCAGGCCGACGCTGACGCGGTCGGAGCACAGCGTGCACTTGTAGGCCTTGTTGTCCTTCTTGCTGATGCGCGGCACGTCGAACGGGCAGCCGGTGACGCAGTTGCCGCAGCCGATGCAGTTCTCCTCGATGAAGTCGACGATGCCGTTCGTGTACTTCACGATCGCGCCGGGTGCCGGGCAGGCCTTCAGGCAGCCGGGATCGTCGCAGTGCATGCAGCCATCCTTGCGGATCAGCCACTCGAGCTTCATCTCTTCGTTCAGCGACTTGGTCTCCACCTCGGAGAAGCGCATCACCGTCCACGAGTCGGCCGTCAGGTCGGCCGGGTTGTCGTACACGCCGACGTTGTGGCCCACGGTGTCGCGCAGGTCGTTCCATTGCATGCAGGCCACCTGGCAGGCCTTGCAGCCGATGCAGCTGGAGACGTCGATCAGCTTCGCGACCTCGGCCGTCGTGCGCGCCTGCGGGCTCGGCGTGGTGGTGGCCGAGCGCGCGGCGATGTCGAGAGATTGCAGTGAACTCATGGCTCAGGCCTTCTCGATATTCACGGTGAACGACTTGTACTCCGGCGTCTGCGTGTTCGCATCGCCGACGAAGGGCGTCAGCGTGTTCACCAGGTAGCCCTTCTTCGCCAGGCCCACGAAGCCCCAGTGGTTCGGCAGGCCCACCGTGTCGACCTTCAGGCCGTCGACATCGAGCTGCGGGATGCGCTTGGTGACCACCGCCACCGCCTTGATCGAGCCGCGCTTCGACGAGACCTTCACCGTGTCGCCATTGGCGATGCCGCGCGCCTTGGCCAGCTCTTCGCCGATCTCGACGAACTGCTGAGGCTGGATGATGGCCGAGGTCTCGACGTTCTTGGTCCAGTAGTGGAAGTGCTCGGTCAGCCGGTAGCTGGTGGCGACCAGCGGGAAGTCTTTCGGCGAGCCCATCATCTCGAGATCGCCCTTGAACACGCGGGCCGCGGGGTTGGCGCGGGCCTTCGGGTTGTTCGGGTGCATCGGGTTGGTGGCCAGCGGCGATTCGAACGGCTCGTAGTGCTCCGGCAGCGGCCCTTCGGCCATGCCGGTCGGCGCAAAGAGCCGCGCGACGCCCTCGGACGTCATGATGAACGGCTGCACGCGCTCGGCGTCGCCCGGGTTGGCATCGGGCCGGATGTCGGGCACGTCGGACCCGCTCCAGGCGGTGCCGTTCCATTGCACCAGCTTGCGCCGCGCATCCCAGGGCTTGCCGTCGGGTGCGCTCGACGCGGCGTTGTAGAGGATGCGCCGGTTCGCCGGCCAGGCCCAGGCCCAGTTCAGCGTCTGGCCGATGCCCCACGGGTCGCTGTTGTCGCGGCGCGCCATCTGGTTGCCGGCCTGCGTCCAGGCGCCGCAGTAGATCCAGCAGCCGCTCGCGGTGCTGCCGTCGTCGCGCAGCAGGCCGAAGCCCGCGAGCTGCTCGCCGGCCTTCGCCAGCACCTTGGGCGGTGCCTTCGGGTCTTTCGGGTCGGGCGGGGCCAGCACGTCGGCCAAGGCCTTGCCGTTGTATTCCATCGCCAGCTCTTCGGCCGACGGGCTGTGCGGGATCTTGTACGGCCAGGTCAGCTTGACGATCGGGTCGGGGAAGGCACCGCCGTCCTTCGTGTAGGCGGTGCGCATGCGGTTGAACAGGTCGGCGATGATTTCCGGATCGCCGCGCGCCTCGCCCGGCGGCTCGGCGCCCTTCCAGTGCCACTGCAGCCAGCGGCCCGAGTTGGTCAGCGAGCCGTCTTCTTCGGCGAAGCAGGTCGAGGGCAGCCGGAACACGGTGGTCTGGATGGCCTCGCTCTTCACGTCGTTGAACTCGCCGAAGTTCTTCCAGAACTCCGAGGTCTCGGTGTTGAGCGGATCGATCGTCACCAGGAACTTCAGCTTCGACAGCCCTTCGATGATCTTCTTCTTGTTGGGGAACGAGCCGACCGGGTTGAAGCCCTGGCAGATGTAGCCGTTGAGCTTGCCCTGGCTCATCAGCTCGAAGGCCTGCAGCACGTCGTAGACCTTGTCGATCTTGGGCAGGTAGTGGAAGGCCCACGAGTTCTCGGCCGTGGCCGCGGCGCCCCACCAACTCTTCTGCAGGCTGACGAAGAACTTCGGGTAGTTCTGCCAGTAGCTCATCTGGTTGGGGCGCAGCGGCTTCAGCGCCCGGGTCTTGTAGTAGGTGTCGAGGTCTTGCTCGGTCTCGCGGGCGAGCGAGAGGTAGCCCGGCAGCGAGTTCGACAGCAGCCCGAGATCGGTCAGGCCCTGGATGTTGCTGTGGCCGCGCAGCGCGTTCATGCCGCCGCCGGCGATGCCGATGTTGCCGAGCAGCAGTTGCACGATGGCCGCGGTGCGGATCATCTGCGAGCCCTGGCTGTGCTGGGTCCAGCCGAGCGCATACATGATGGTCATCGCGCGGTGGGGCACCGCGGTGGTGGCGATCATCTCGCACACCTTCAGGAACTTGTCCTTCGGCGTGCCGGTGATGCGGCTCACCAGCTCGGGCGTGTAGCGCGCGTAGTGGCGCTTCATCACCTGCAGCACGCAGCGCGGGTGCTCGAGCGTGGGGTCGGTCTTGGCGAAGCCGTGTTCGTCGAGCTCGTAGCCCCAGCTCGCGTTGCTGTAGCTGCGCTTGGCCTCGTCGTAGCCGCTGAAGATGCCGTCCTGGAAGCCGTAGGCCTCGCCGACGATGAACGAGGCGTTGGTGTACGCCTTCACGTACTCCTTCTGCAGCTTGTCGTTGCTGATCAGGTAGTTGATGACGCCGGCCAGGAAGGCGATGTCGCTGCCGGCGCGGATGGGGGCGTAGTAGTCGGCCATGGCGGCCGAGCGCGTGAAGCGCGGGTCGACGACGACCAGCCGGGCCTTGTTGTGGTGCTTGGCCTCGATGACCCACTTGAAGCCGCAGGGGTGGGCTTCGGCGGCGTTGCCACCCATGATGAGCACGAGGTCGGCGTTCTTGATGTCCACCCAGTGGTTGGTCATCGCACCGCGTCCGAACGTCGGGGCCAGACTGGCCACCGTCGGTCCGTGTCAGACGCGCGCCTGGTTGTCGAAGATCAGCAACCCCATCGAGCGCATCGCCTTGTGCGTGATGTAGCCCGATTCATTGCTCGATGCCGACGCGCAGAGCATGCCGGTGGTGGTCCAGCGGTTGACGACCTGGCCAGCGGCGTTGGTGGGGGTGAAGTTGGCGTCGCGGTCGGCCTTCATCAGCTTGGCGATGCGCGACATGGCGTCGTCCCAGGAGACGCGCTTCCATTCGGTGCTGCCGGCCTCGCGCACCTCGGGGTACTTGAGGCGGTTGGGGCTGTGCACGAAATCGAGCAGGCCGGCGCCCTTGGGGCACAGCGTGCCGCGGTTGACGGGGTGATCGGGGTCGCCCTCGATGTGGATGATGTCGGAGACGACGTTCTTCGCCTTGTCGCCCAGGCTGTACATGATGAGCCCGCAGCCGACCGAGCAGTACGGGCAGGTGTTGCGGGTCTCGGTGGTGCGGGCGAGCTTGAACTGGCGTGTTTCGGCGAGGGCCGTGGCCGGCGAGAAACCCAGCGCGACGAGGCTGGATGCGGCGAGCCCGGCTCCGCTGACGCGGAAGAACTGCCTTCGGTTCATGTCCATGAAGAGCCTCCTGCGGGGAACGCGCTGTGCGCGAAACGTGGGATAGGCGATGGCGAACGGATCTTGGCGCGGAATGGGCGGGGCCGCAATGGCGTTCGCACTATCCGCAGCGGCGCGCTGCGGTTCTTCTATCGGGATGCCGCGGCGGCCGGGGCGGGTGCGCTGCCGTCGCCGGCAGTCGGGGCCGGCGTGCCGCTGCCGGCGCCGGGCTTGGCCTCGGCGGGGTGGGCTTCCATGCCGCCGATGGCGGTGCCGCCGGCCGGGCCGCCGCCGGTGGCGGAGGCTGCGGCGTTGCCCGGGGGTGGCGTGACAGACGATGTTGGTGTGCTGGTGGTACCGCCCGGGGAGGGGGCGGCGGGCTCGCTGCGGTTGCAGGCCGACAGCGCGAGCAGTGGAGCGAGCAACAGGCCGGTCAGCAAGGCGACACGGCCCCCATGGGTGCGAAGCAGGTTCATGCGGTTCCCCCAGGACGGCGACTCAGGGCAGCGAAGTTGGCCACAGGGTCGGGGTGCTTGCAAGGAGCTGCACGGTTCACTCGTCATGGAGGCGCCCGTTGTCTTCAGCCCAACGAAGCCAATCAACAGGTTCGCTGCTGACCAGTTCGAGCGCCGCCGCCGATTCGAAGTTGTCGGGGAACAGCATCAAGTTCTCGCAGTCCCAGCGCGCAGACGGTGCAATGAGGCCGTCGCATTCGAGGAACTGCACTGCACCGCCGGCGGGCATCCATCTGCCCCCGCTTGTCGAGGGCGCAAGCGGGTCCAGGTTCTGTCGGGTCGCTCGATAGACCTCGCCATTGAACGACCGCGTTGGAAAGCCGGCCAGGCGATCGAGCAAGTCGGGATCACGGAGCATGAGAGCGCGCGGATCGCGAGAATCAGGTCAGAGATAGATCCCGTCGCGCAATTGATTGATCGCAGCCAGCACTTCGTCGACGCGATTGGCCTGGATCAGCTCCGCCGGCAGCTGGCACCCACGGCGGACTGGATGGCCGTGGTGCTCAGCGGGCCGCTGTGCGCGAGCCAGGAACGCAAGAGGAAGGCCAGCACCACCTGCTGGCTGGAGCCGGGGGTGCTCGTGGGGGCCGTCCGCTGATCGGCCAGGCCCTGGAGCCATTCCGTGAACTCGGCGCTGGGAGCCTGCAATCCCACCAGCCTGTCGTCGATCAATTGGGCGAGGTGCACCCGCGATCCCAGGCTGAGCCGCACGACCACACGGAACATGGCCAGCTCGGTGGCAAGTCGGCGACCAGCCAGTTCTTGAGTAGCAACTTTCAATCAATCCAGGGAGGCTGGGAATGGCGCCGACTGACATTCGGATCCACCGCGACGGCCGTGGACGGCGATGGAAAACCGAAACTTGAGCTTCCACCCCCCTAACTTGTCACGACATCCGAAGTCGCGCGACATCGGGGTACGCACCCGAACCTCGTGGGTGCCGCCGGACAACCGGCTCCCTCGAACCGTGAAACGGGAACCCCGTTGACGGCGTGGTTGAACTCACCGCTGCGTGACAYGCTCGGTTACAAGTGGGCGTCACGTGGGCCTGCCCTGACCGACATTCAAGGCGTGGACCCACCCATCAACCGTTCAGGGAAACTGCCATGCAACCGCTGATACATGACGTTCGAGCCGCCCGGAAAGATTTGCCTCTGTACGACGACCTGTACCGGCGAACCGCGCAAGTTGCGGAACCCGTTGTCCAGGAGGCGCTGCGCACAGTGACCTCGGGGGCGGCGACGGAACTGCTTCACACGCAGTTGCGGGGACTGCAGAAATTCGTGTCCGAAGATCACCTTCGTCCGGAATCCCCGTCGGACGAAGAACTTCTCAATGCGCTCAAGGGTTTCGTCGCAGACGACGTTGCGCGCGGTCTCGATGAGGACAAGGAACTCGGTGAGGAGCTTGCCCGCGAGTTCGCCATCGGCCTGTGGGATGTGCTGCTGCGCCACATGCGCCGCAATGCCAAGGGCGATGCTGTTCAACGCGAAGACCTGGAGATTTCCGCCAGCGGCGATACGGGCGCCAAGTGGGAAGAGATCGACATGACACTCGAGCCTTTTGGCTTGCAACGGACCGATGCCGACAAGATTCTTCGTGCGGTACTGGCCCAGTTGAGCGATGCCACCCAGGGCGATCTGATCAAGCTGCCATTGGGCCTGTGCATCGACAAGGCCCTGCTCGCGCGGCGTGCGCAGCCTGGACCGAGCCAGAAACTGGGAGCCGCCCCGAAGGGAATCCTCCACGAGGGTGGGCCCTGGATGAACAGTCGCTAGGACAGTGCCAGGATCATCTCCTCATGCATCTGGCTGGAGCCTTCGCCGATCGGCAGGAATCCGAAGGCTCCTCCTGCCGGCCGGCCGACCATCGTTCGTTCCACGGTCACCTCCGTGCCTGCGGGAGTCGTTTCCGCAAAGACGCGGAGCAGCGTGCATTGGTAGGGGAAGCAACGGGCGCACTCGTCGGGGTAGTAGCTGCTCGTGCCGCCCGCGCCGCTGACCAGCTTCTGGCTCAGCGAAGGGGTGACCGACTGCGCGAAGCCATGGTGCAAGGGCGACTGCGACGCCGACGACAACGCATTCGGCATCAGCCCGATCGATGGATACGCCCGATGCGTGTGACCGCCCAGCAGCAGATGAACCAATGGCTTCTCGGCGTAGGACGGGGTGACCAGTTCGCGCGCGAAGGTGTCGCGGTTCGACAGGATCTCGAAGACGCGATTGCCGGTCTGTGCCGCCTCAGCCACCGGGTAGTGCATCGCGAGAATCCGGAAGTGCGGTCCGGCGGACGCCTTGCCTGCGGCCACCACCGCCCTGTGCAGATCGTCGGCTGCCGTCGGCCCTGTTTGCGCGTGCGTCAGGCCTGCACGATCTGGCAGCACTCGACCGCAGGCCTTCGTGTTGGGAAGCAGGTCGTGATCGACACTGTTGAGGGCAAACAGCTGGACTTGCGAACCGTGGCCAGGCGACAGCGGTGCAGTGAACGGCGCCTTCGGCCATGAATCCGTGAACCACATGTTGCGCAGCTTGGTGCGCTGATGGCCCATGTTGCGCGGTGCGAGCAAGGGGAAGGTCTCGGGCCACGCATCGTGGTTGCCGTACAAGACAAGTTGCTTCGCGTGGGGTCCTGCGGCGGCAAGGAATTTCGGGGACCAGTGCTGCAGCCACAATTTCAGCGAGGCTGAATCGCCGAATGTGGTGCCGTCTCCGGTGTCGATGAGCCAGATTGGCTTGTCCTGCCACCCGGTGTCAGATTTCCTCACGCGCAGGAAATCGGCAAACGCTCCCAGGGCACCGATGCTCGCCCCAGCGACGCCTTGCTGCAGGCTGGCAGGCAGCAGGCGCTTCGCAACGGTCTTGAACGCCTGGCGCTGCTTGCGGAAATCCGGCCCGATGATGTGCAGGTCGGAGTAGTGGACGATCTGGACCACAGGTGTCTTCATGGTTGTCTCCCCTTGGCGATACGACTCAGAAGCGGCGGATGCAATCCAGGGCCGCCGGGCCCAGCCGGCTGCGCAGCCGGTCGATCAACTCGACCCGCAGGCGGCGAAGGCGCTGCCGATCCCTGTCGCTCATCGGCATCTCGTTGCCGCCGAACGCGACGTCCTGCAGCAGTGCCCTGTCGTCGGCGGGCAGGGTTTCGAGCGTCGCGAAGAGTGCGCTGGCGGTTCGCTTCAGATCCACCAGGCGATCGATCGGCGTGTCCGGCGATTCGGGCGCCTGCGACTCGGACAGCGAGTCGATGTCCTCGCTGAAGCGGTTCGCAGACGTGCGGAACTGGTCGACCACCCGGCGCTGCAGCACGGTGAAGGCCAGCTTGCCGAAGCGATCCACGTCGGGCTGCGGTGGATCGTCGTGGGCATACCAGGACCCGGGCAGGCCGCCGGCGCGGCGCTGCAGCGATTCGGTGAGGTCGACGAGCGTCTCGCCGACCAGATCGTCGTGCTGATGGCGGATGGCCGGGAAGCGCGCGCGCAGATAGCGATTGGCGCGGGGCACGAATTCGACAAGTGCGCGGGCCCACCACACGTCGGCCGCCTGATTCATACCGCTCTCAGACATCGCGCACCTCCAAGCCCTGCCTTCTCGCCAGCAGAGGCTGGCGCGAATCAGACGCTCGAAACTGTGCACTGAAACCTGAACGAAAGGAATCGCACCTGACCGTGGGACGGATCCTAGTCCGGGCGGGGCGGCAGTTCATCAGCAAGGCTGATGACGACCTGCGTGCCACCCGGGGCCGTCAGCCCTGTTGCACCGGTGGGCTGCGACGCCGCGGCGGCATCACGCCGAACTCGGGCACCGGGAGCGGTTGACCACCGCCTCTGCGGCCCGACCCACGGTGCCGGGTGCGCAGCCACGCGACGAGGTCATCCAGGCACGTGTACACGACGGGGATCACGAACAAGCTGAGAACCGTCGAGGAAATCAGTCCACCGATCACGACCACCGCCATGGGGGACCGGAAACTGGGATCGCCTCCCCAACCGAGGGCCACGGGCAGCATCCCGACGCCCATGGCCATGGTGGTCATGACCACCGGGCGCGCGCGTTTGCGACAGGCATCCACGATGGCCCTGTCACGCGTCAGCCCACCCTGCAAACGGGCCATGACGGCATAGTCGACGATCAGGATGGAGTTCTTCGTCGAAATGCCCATCAGCATGATCAGACCGATCATGGACGGCACCGACATCGTCGCCCCGGCGAGATAGAGCGCAACGAACGCGCCCGGGATCGAGAGGACCAGTGCCACCAGGATGGTCATGGGTTGCACGAAGTCCTTGAGAAGCAGGACCAGGACGACGTAGATGCACAGCACCCCCGTCACCATGGCTGTGCCGAAGCCCTGCGAGAGTTCGTCCATCGCCTCCGCTTCGCCGGAGGCGCCTTGACTCACCCCGGGTGGAAGCTGCTGCAGGCTGGGCAGGGAGAGTGCCGCTTCTTCCATCTCACCGATCGGCGTGCCGTTCGATTCCACCGTGAGGTCGATGTTGCGGGCGCGGTCATGGCGGGTGATCTGGGCGGGACCGCTGCCGGCCGCGAGTGACGCGACGCTGGCGAGTGGAACGTGCCCGCGTGCGCCGGGGACGGGCAGTTGCCGGAGCGCATCGATGTCCTGGCGACCGGCGTTCGCCATCCTGACGACGATCGGAACCTGCCGCTTGCTGAGGTTGAGCTTCGCCAACTCCTGATCGAAATCACCTGAAGTCGCGATGCGCAGTGCGTCCGAGATGGCCGCGGAGGTCACACCCAGGTCTGCCGCCCGGGCGAAGTCGGGCCGGACGATGAGTTCGGGCTGGAGCAGTCCCGCGCTCGACGTGACGGCACCGACGCCAGGCAGGGTTCGAAGCTCTCGTTCAACGAGCGCGGCATGATCGGTCAGCACGCGGCTGTCGGGCCCTGTCAGCACGACGACGTAGCCCTCGTCCGAGCCACCCCGGCTGACCTGGACCCGGACCCCTGGCAGGAGCTCCAATGCGTCGCGCAGTTGTCCTTCGATTCGCTGCCTGCTGAGGCCCGGCCTGTCGTCACGATGGGACAGGTTGATGGTCATCACGGCCGTCTGCATGGCCACCGGCGCCGCACCCGATGCACCTGGGCCCGTCTCGGTGATGCCACCACCGATCGCGGTGTAGACAGTCTTGACGTGCTCGTTCGTGCTGACGATGTGGCGTGCTGCTTCAGCGGCGGCGAGCGTGTCCGTCAACGTGCTTCCCGGCGGCAAGCTGAGGGTGACCTGGGTCTGTGCCACATCGTCCGATGGCAGGAACTCGCCCGGCACCCTGGTCGCCAGCAGCAGCCCGAGGGCGAAGAACGCGAACGCGGCTCCCAAGGTGAGCCACCGGTGCCTCAGGCAGGCCACTGCCCACCTGACGTAGAGGCCGATCCATCGGGGCTGTGACGGTGGGACGCCTTTCTTCGCCGGGATCAGGCAATTCGCCGCCATCATCGGCGTGAGCACACGAGCGACGACGAGCGAGAAGAAGACCGCGATGGCAGCGGTCCACCCGAACTGAACGAACAATCGCCCCGCGGCACCCTGCATGAACGCTGTCGGCAAGAAGACGGCAATGAGCGTGAAAGACGTCGCGATCACCGCCAGGCCGATCTCGTCCGCGGCCTCCATCGCGGCCGCATGGGGTGTCTTTCCCATGCGAAGGTGGCGTGTGATGTTCTCGATCTCGACGATGGCATCGTCGACCAGGATGCCGACGATCAACGAGAGCGACAGCAAGGTCACGAGGTTGAGGCTGAAGCCCAACAGGTGCATGACCGCGAACGTCGGGATGACGGAGAGTGGCACTGCAAGGGCTGACACGGCGGTCGCGCGCCAGTCGCGCAGGAACAGCAGCACGACGATCACTGCGAGGGCCGCGCCCTCGCAGAGGAGTTGCATCGATCCGTCGTAGTTCTCCTTCACGGGCTGGACGTAGTCGATCACCTCGCGCAGCTCGATGCCGGGATTCGCCGTGCGAAGTTTCGCCAGGGCATCGCGCACTGCGGAAGCGACTTCCAGTTCTCCGGCGCCGCGGGCTCGCGTGACCTCGAAGCCGACCACCGGATGTCCGTCCAGCATTGCGGCGGAGCGCTGATCCGCGACGGTGTCGAGCACCCTCGCGACCTGGTCGAGCCTGATGCGTCGGCCGTCGCTGAGCGCCAGGTCCATGACCCCGATGTCATGTGCCGTCAGCGCTGTCGCGATGGTTCGAACCGACTGCTCGCGGTCTCCCAGGTTGGCCTTGCCCGCCGCTGACTCCTGTTGCACGGCCCGCAGCTGCCGCGAGATGTCGCCCGCCGTGACTTTCAAGGCCATCAGCTTCGCAGGATCGAGCTCGACCCGGATCTCGCGGTTCACGCCGCCCACCCTGGACACCGTGCCTGCACCCCGCACGGCAAGAAGTGTCTTGCCGATGGTGTCGTCCACGAACCATGAGAGGGCCTCTTCGTCCATCTGCGAGGAGGCGACCGTGTAGGTGAGGATCGGTGATGTCGCGAACTCGGCCTTCCTGACGGTGGGGTCGCGCAACCCCGCGGGCAGATCCGCACGCACCCGCGCCACGGCATCGCGGACATCGTCGACGGCTTCCTGCACGGGCTTCTCGAGCTGGAACTCGACGGTGATGTTGACCGAGCCATCGGTCAGCGTGGTCTTGATGTGCTTGAGCCCTTGCAAGGCGGCGACTGCGTTCTCGATCCTGATCGCGACGTCGTTCTCGAGTTGCGAGGGCGATGCGCCCGGCAGCGAGGCCGAGATCAGGACCTCCGGTACCTCGACGTCCGGGAAGTTCTGGGCCTTCATGGCGCGGAAGCCGACGATGCCGAGGAAGGTCAGCACGACGAACAGAAGCATGCCCGGGATCGGGTTCCGGATGGACCACGATGACACGTTGAGATTCAAGATGGCCTCCCTCACTGGCCTGCGCGACTTGCGCTCGGCGGCGGCTTCGGTGGCGCGTGCGACTCGGCGACCACGCGGACCGAGTCCCCGTCGCTCAGGAAGCTCGCACCGGTGGCCACCACCTGGCTGCTCGAGTCGACCCCGGTCAGGATCTCGACCCGATGGCCTGCAGCACGTCCCAGCGTCACCTTGGTCTGCATGACCCTTCCCTCGGCGCCGAGTCGCATGACGTAGTCGAAGCCGTCCCGCTGCACGACGGCCGTCTGGGGCAGCGTGAGCGTCGGCCCCCCTTCCCCGATCTCGATCTCCCCGCGGGCGAACGTGCCGGCGCGGAGGCTGCCATCGACTGGCAGGTCGACAATCCCCAGGCCGCTTCGGGTCTGCGTGTTCACCGACGGCGCGAGCACCCGCACCTGGCCTGCAAGGGGCTCGTTTCCCTCCGACTGGACGATGACCCTCTGGCCGGGTCTCACGCGCGGGAGATCGGCGGCAGGAATCTCGGCGTGCCACTCGAGCCGGCCCTGGCGGATGATCCTGAACATCTCCTGGCCGGCGGACATCACGGCGCCCACGGTGGCGCTTCGCATCGAGATGACGCCATCGTCAGGGGCGTGGACACGGGTCTGCGCGAGGCGAATCTCCTGCAGCCGGGAGACGGCCCGCGCGGCGTCCATCTTCGCCTTGGAGGTCTGCTCGGCCGTGAGACGTTGCTGGACCTGTTGTGCAGAAAGCGCCCCGGTCGCTTCGAGCGTCCGCGCTCGTTGCGCGTTTGCGGACGCGTCTGCAAACGTGGCGGCCGCCTCTGCCACGGCGGCGCGGCTCTGTTCCAGTTCGGCGATGGCGGTCTCGGGCGTGAAGGTGGCCAGCAATGCCCCGCGCCGCACCTGGTCCCCGACATTCGCGAAAACGCCCGACAGGCGCAAGCCGTTGGCCTCGGCGCCGACAATCGCCTCTTGCCATGCGACCACGTCGCCCGTCGCGGCGAGACGGACGGGCAGCCGGTCCGCTCGAGGCAGGGTGACGGTCACCGTCAGGGCCGCCCGAGGCGCCGCTTTCGCGGCCTGCATTTTCGGCGCAGCGTCTGTTGAGGCCCAGATCACAACGACAACGGTCGTGGAAAGGACCAGCGCGATCGGAACAAGCGTCCGGACGCTTCTGCGCAATCGGCTCATGGGTGCTTTCTGGGGATCGCCCGGCAGCGTGGCTGTCATCGCGCGCAGAGGCGAGACAGGTGAAGCAGGACGAAGCCGCCGACGGCGGTCCGCTGCGTGACGCAGTCGAAGCTTGCAAGGGCGTTGGTGTCGTCATCGCGCAGCGCGACAAAACCGCCGTTCGGTGCCAGGCGCTTCAGCGCCTCGGCCGCGGAGGTGACGAACTCCGCCCGGCCTGCGCTGTAGAACGAAGCCGAGTGAAGCCGCTCGGTCACGAACACCAGCGGCTCGGCATGCTGATGGCGCTGCGCTTCCCAGGCGCTGACGATGGCCTTGGCGGAGCCGCTGCCGAAGGTGCCCGAATGCTCGGCGTGGAGGAGGAGTCCCAGCGCACTGGCGGTCGACAGTGCCAGTCCCCCGGCAACCCAGGCGTGCATGCGTTCCGAGCCGACGCGACGCCACAGCCAATGGCTGGCCAGCAACGCCATCGCCGGGAGGGCCGGCAGCGCATACGGCAGGATGATGTTGCGTGCCGCGGTGAAGAACACGAGCGGCGCCAGTGACCAGCACGCGAGGTAGGCTTGCCATGAGCGCGTGTCGACATCGGGGCTGGCGGGCTCGGTCCGTGCCACACGAGGCGTGGATGCAGCGGCCAGCAGCAGCAGCGGCCAGGGCAGGGTCGAAACAAGGGCGAAGAGCCAGATCGTGCCCGGAGGAAAGGCATGGGCAAAGCCATAGCGGTCGCCGGGCCATCCCGGCGTGAGGAAGCGGTGCCAATGTTCACCGACGAGGTAGTAGTCGATGAAGCCGGGCGTCTTCAGTTCTGCCGCGATGTACCACCAGGCGGCCGCCGCGGTCGTCGCTGCCAGCCCCGGAATCCACGGGACGTCCCTCAGCAGGCGGCGCTCCTGCCCTGTCCACACAGCCCAGGCTGCCGTCGGCAAGCCTGCCAGCACGAGTGCCAGCGGGCCCTTGGCCAGCAGTCCGATCGCCAGGCCGGCAAACAGCAGGATGGCGCCGTCGCGATACCGCGGCCCGTGCAAGGCCTGCCACAGGCCGCACAGCGCGAGCGTGTTGCCGACCAGGAGGGCTTCGTCGGTCATCACGGCGCCGGCCGAGACCAGGAACAGGGACGCACCGCACAGCAGGCCGAGGGTGGCCAGCGGTGGGGTGTCGCGGCGTGATGCCGCCAGGCGGCCGCAGGCTGCGGCGACGAACAGCATGCAGAGGAAGTGGGGCAGCCGGGCCGCGAGCTCGTTGACGCCGAACACCTTCATGCTGGCCGCGGTGAGCCAGAACGACAGCGGCGGCTTGGCCCAGAACGGCACGCCGTTGTCATGCCACGGCGTGATCCAATCGCCGAGCTCGAGCATCTTGCGGCCGATCTCGGCATAGCGCGCCTCGGTGGTCTCCATCAACGGCAGCCAGGCCATCGCGAACAGGCGCAGCGCCAGCAAAGCGGCGATGAGCAGCACCATCGCCTTCGACAGGCGACCTGAAGGGCTGGTGGCCTGCATCGCTCAGAAGAGATACAGGTAGCCGAATCGGACGCCGTCTTGCCTGGAACGCTCCACCAAGGGGCTGTCCTTGATGCCGGCGCCCAGGCGGGTCGTGTTCAGGTCGAGCGAAAGCTTGTGGCGCGGTGCGAGGGAATAGCCGATCCGCACCCCGGCTTCGACGTTCGTGGTGGACTTGCCCGGGTAATACGGGCGCGTCGAGGTGGATTCGTCCGCGCGCACGCCGTAGTAGTAGTCGACGTACTTGCCGTCGAAGCGGTGGAGTGCGAGGCGCGGCGTGAAATCGAAGTCTCCGGCCCTGAACTCACGTTCGATGCTCAGGCTGGCGCGTTTCCCTTTGCTTTTGCTGGAGGCGTCTCCCAGAAGTTCGACGGACAGGGTGGCAACGTCGGTATTCAAGCTGCTCGCGCCGCCGACCCAGAAGCTCGCCTTGCGCTCGGCCATGCCGGCCAGGTAGGGGGAGTCGCCGGGTTCGTATCCGTCCCCGGCGTAGTGCAGCCTTGCGCTGAACGACAGGGAGTCAGTCGACAGCAGCTTCAGATCGAGGGTCGGTCCGATCAGGCTGACCCAGCGGCTGTCATAAAAGATGAAGGGCAGTACCTTCGCCTTGTTGTCGAAACTTCGATAGGGCTTGCGGTCGTACAGGGTCACGAGGCCGAGGCCCCATTGCGAGCCTTGCCGTTCCTCGTCGGCCTGAGCGGAGAACAGCGTGAGCAGGCCCAGGGCGAGGACTCCGGCTCTGACGACGGGACGAATGTGGGACATCATGGAATTCCAGTGGTGGGTTGAACCGGCTGCATTGGGGCACCCGATGCGTGAAGCAACCGTGAAATTCACCAGGCGTCCCGAACGCCCTTGCGCGGGCGGCTCGAGTGAATGAACTGACAACGGTCAGAATCGAAGGCGACGTCTATCCATGAGGCCCGTGATGCATCGCGAACGTGTTTTGCTCGTCGAAGACAACCGAGACCTGGCCGCCTCGATCCTGGAGACGCTGCAAGAGTCCGGGTTCGATCCGGACTACGCAAGCGATGGTGCACAGGCGCTGCGACTGGTGGAGAGCGCATCACCTCCGTTCGATGCGGTGCTGCTTGATGTGGGTCTCCCGCGCATCAGCGGATTCGACGTCTGCACGCGACTGCGCAGCGATGGGTTTCGTTCACCCATCCTGATGCTCACCGCCCAAGGCGCCTCGGACCAGGTTGTCGAGGGGCTCGACAGGGGAGCCGACGACTACATCGTCAAACCCTTCGAATCCAAGGTGCTGGTCGCCCGCGTCCGGGCCGCGATTCGAAGGTTCCTGACCGTCCCGAACAGTGCCGGCGTCGTCCAGGGCGCCGGCCTCACGTTGAACACCAAGCAATGGAAGCTGCTGATCCCGTCGGGCGAGACCTGCACGCTGACGCCGCTCCAGGGGCGTCTCCTTCACACCCTGATGCGACACGCGCCACGCGTCGTCTCGCGCGATGAGCTCGAGAGCGCCTTGTGGGGCGATGACGACCGGCCTGCAAGCGACGCATTGCGCACGCATCTCTACCAGCTTCGCCGCCTGATCCACAACGCTGGAGGCCGCGCAGTCATCCAGACGCGAGGCAAGCAAGGCTATTGCCTGGAGCCCTGATGGCAAGCTTCGTCCCCACCCGCGAGCGATCGCAGACGCTGTTCGCGAGGATGTGGCATCTGCTGTTGTTGATCCTCGTGTTGACGTTCATGGTGAACGCGTTTCTCGTGAAGGGCGCGCTGCACCTGGGATCGGACTTCCAGACCGAGCGCCGCCTGCAGCACATCGGCGATTACTGGGCCAAGCAGGCCAAGTTGGAGGAGCCGCTCGGAATCGATCCTGTCACCGTCATCTATCCCCGCTATGAGCTGCTCCCGCCCGAGCTGCAGCGGATGTTGTCGCCGGACAAGCGCGGCATCCTCGAGCTCGGCAACCAGGACCTGGACTACTACGTCCTGGCGCAGTCCCACGCGACCGGTCGCGCTTTCTACGTGGTCGAGTCCCACGCCGAGGTCAAACCGACCGAGACCATCGAATCCCAGGTCTTCGTCTGGTACCTGACGGGCATCGTTCCGTTCGGCCTGCTGCTGCTGTGGCTGTGCAAGCGGATCACCGGGCGGGTCACCGCGCCGATGCTGGAGGTCGGGCGCCTGGTTTCGGCGCGCGATCCCCGAAGCCTGGAGAAGGTCGCACTGCCAGCCAATTCACCCGTCGAGATCGAGGCCCTCGTCGTCCAGATCAACAGCGCACTGCAGAGAACTGCGGACGCCCTGGATCGAGAGCGCAGTTTCACCCGCTTCGCGAGCCATGAGCTGCGTACGCCAGCGGCGATCGTGCAGGCGGCTCTTGAGCGCATCGAGGCGCACGGCAGGCCGGAGCAGGGGCCGGCGATCGAGCGTGCCCACCGGGGGCTGCGTGACATGCACGCGCTGGTTGACACGTTCCTGCAGCTGTCCGGCGACACGGCCGGGCCGGTGTCGGACGCGCTGTCGATCGATGAAGCCTGGGTGAGATCCTTGATCCGCCATCTCATGGGCGAGAGCCCGAGCCATGCGTTCTCGGTCGTGGAGCGGCATCCCCTGTTGCTTTCGGCCCCTGCGACGACGGTCCACGTGCTCGTGGCCAACATGCTGAAGAACGCCGTCTTCCACGGTGGCCCGGATCGCATTGAAGTGGTCATCGACGAGTGCAGCATCGAGGTGCGGAACGGGCTTCCTGACACGCCATCGACGGCAGGCTTCGGGCTGGGGACCCAGATCGCGCATCGGATCTGCGAGCGGTTTGGCTGGACATTCAAGCTGACGGTGGGAGAGCGCCTCGCGGTGGCCCGGTTGTGGGTTCCCACTGGCGGCAGGCCTCACCCGGCGTGTGTCAGTCCCGCGGGTCGCCAAACGTCTCGATGAACTCGTCGATGAAGCGCTGCGTCCCGGTGATGGTCAGCGTGATCGCATGCCACCCACCGTCTTCGACGTTCACCTGCAGGTCGTGATCCCAGTCCATGCCCTCATCCGCCGGGCCGTGCGTGTGCGGGAAGCGGCGCCAGGCCCAGTCGAGGAGTTGCTGGGCTTCGGCCAGTGCGGCGGGGTGGTGCTCGGCGGTGGTGGAGGCTAGGGCCTCCAGGGTGGCGATGCCTTCGGAGTTGTCGCTGAGGTCTAGGGTGAGGTAGGGCATGGGCAGTGCATGGATGCATGGGTGTGTGAAGTCTGCTCCAGACTGAACTCAGACATCCGCGACTCGAGTCCGAGTGACTGTAATTTTGGCCCTACCGGTCACGCGAGCAGCCGCAACTCAAACCGCCGAACTTATCTTGTGCCAAGTCAGATCGTCAGCAGCGCCGGGTTTCGACACTCGTGCATTTGCGCTAGCACTGCGGCCTTTGGGGATAGCAGATTCAGCTGATAACGGTGGCCCCTGCACCGGAGACGACAACGCCTTTGATACGAGCGGCTGTGCAGCTTGGGCGTGCCAGCAGCCCTGCCACCGAACCGTGCTATCGCTCGAGGAGGCGAAGCGGGCGCCACTTCGCGCTGACTCAGCCGTGGCAGCCACCGTCATGGCACACGGATTGCCCGCGATCCTTTGCCACAGCAACGAGAGGAGATCGCGATGGCGATGCATACCGCCCTGAGCCGTCGGGGTTTGATCGGCACGATACGTGAACACGGCGGAGGTTCTTATGTCTATGCTTAGCTGCATGAAACGCGACCTTGTGCATCACGGTCGCTTGGCCGTCGCTGCCCTGGTGTTCTTCGCTGGCTGCGGCAGTTCGGATGGCGACGATACCCGCTCGTACTTGGAGCGGACGCTGGCGCAGCAATTCGTCTCCGAGACGAGCCACCTCGTCACGCTGCAGACGTACCGCACGGAAGACCCGCAAAGCGAGCAGTTGGTGGTCGACAACCTGGCGCGCTCGCGCGACTACCTGATGGGGCTGGCCCAGGAGTTCAACCTGGGGCAGAGCACCCTGAAGCTCGAGCCGTTCGAGTGGCGCCGGGCGGGCCCGACCCAGACCCAATGGGTGTTCGGGTTCCGTCTCGGCAGCGGGCCGAAGAAGGTCGCGATCCTGGCGCACCTGGACACCGTGCCCCCCGGCAATGCGGATTGGCGACCTTTCGAGCCGCGGGTCGAGGCGCGTGACTACCGCGGCGCGGCGCAGCCCTTCCTGGTGGGCCGAGGGGCGGCGGATGACAAGGGCCCAGCCGTCCTCGCGCTCATCGTGATGCGGGCACTGGCGAACCGTTACGACGGAACCAACGCACTCGACGGGCTGACGGTCGAACTGATCTTCGACACCTCCGAGGAGACCGACTTCTCGACCGCGTACTACTTCCAGGAGGTCGGCGTGCCCGATTTCGGCATTGTCTTCGATGCGGTCTGGACGGTCCGCGCGGAGAAGGGGATCGAGCGGCCGATCTTCACCGTCCCGCTCGGCGCGGCGCCGAGCAACGGCATCTTCATCGAGGCATTCAACAGCGCCCCGGGGGCCACCAATCAGATCCCGGACACGGTGACCGCGCGCATCAACGGCAACGATGAGGCCGCGCTCGACCGCCTGGCGGCCAATGTCGCCGATCTCTACCAGCAATACGGCTTCGACGATCCGCTGTATCGGCGCGCGCCGCTCGAGGTTTCGCGCGACGCAAAGGCGGTGGTCCTGACCACCAAGGTCATCGGCGCGCAACACGGGTCGGTGCCGGATGAGAACCGCGCGAACGGAGCGAGCCCGGTCGTCTCGCTCGCGAACTTCCTCGCCCACCTGGTGGACGACGCGACGCTCGCGCCGAACGGCGTCGGGCGAATGCTGCAGTTCATGGCCTGGGGTTGGGGCACGACGGTCTTCGGCGAGAAGCATCCCGACCTGCTCGAACGCCACGATCAGGTCTTCGAGCAAGGCAACGGGACGACCTACGCACTGACGCGCGTCACGACCAGCCCCCAAGACGTGGCCCTCAGAATCGACATCCGCTATGCCCTCGGCCATCACGGCGTGGCGTGGGACGGCAAGACCGAGGGGCAGTTGCCAGGCAGCAGCGTCTTCCCCGATGCCTTCGAACAACTGGTCAACCGCTTTCAGCAGGACCGGCCGGGTCAGGCCGTCACGGTGGCGACCGTGAACGCCGCTTCACCCGACGTGCGCGACCCGCAGAGTCCGCGGTTCCAACGGATCAGCGGCGCCTATGAGCGGGCGGTGGGCGCGCCGATGCCGTTGGCGGCCATCGGCGGGGGCACCGATGCAAAAGGGCAGGTCAATCTCATCGCGGCCGGCCCGCTCTTCACCCTGGCGTTCGGGCCACCGATCAATTACCACGGCTTGAACGAGGGCGCCCCGATCGAAGACCTGCAGCTCAGCGCACGCATCCTGTACCAGATCATGCTGGACGAGATTGCAAACAAGACCACGAGATAGCCGATGCCATCCAGGTCTGCCCTGTAGTCCTCCCACATCAGCCAGCCCGTCTACCGGATGCGCTGCAGCACAGGAACGCGCAGCCGCCTGCTGGGCGAGCGCCGAAGCTGCGATACGAAGTGCACCTATCGTGGTCACTGGTGAGTGCACTCCGCGGGTCTGAAGCAGAGTCTGAGGGCCCCTTCATCGCCAGAGGGTGAGTTTGGTGAAGGTCGTGACTGCGGTGTCTTCGGCGGGGAGATGTGACCTGACGTGTTGCGCGTCACATGACGATAGTGCTATGGCTGCATGCGGCCCACAGAAGACGGTCGGTCCGGCGTCCGTGGAGAGGTCTGATGACTGCTTGGTGCCAATCAGCGTGAGTTCGCCCGCCGGTATCCACCGACGGCAACCGCTGCAAAGCAGTAGTCCAGGCCGACTGACTGCTTCAGACTGGTTGCGGTCGGTCAGGGACGGCGGCCGAACGACGGCTTGGACCCAAAGCAGACCTTCATCGCGGACCGCGTTGGATCTGCTCAGTCACGGCCGAGCAGACGGGGTCGCACCTTCGGTGCCGACCTGGTCGAATGGCTGCTGTCGCGAGCAGCGAAGCGCAGCTATCGACCCAAAGCAGTCCTCCCCGTTGCCACTTCAGGCGGACGCAAAGCCGACGCTCGCCAACGTCATATCGCGCTATGCAGCGCCGTCACAGGACACCCCGGACCCTTCGCATGCAAGGGCACTCAGGTTTGGCTCCGAGAGTCGATAGCTGAGTCTTTCCGAAACGAGCGCAGCACCGAGGCCTTCGTAGAAGGACATTCCTCGGATGTTGGACGCCTTCACCGGCCAGTCGATGCGGCTGCAGCCGTTGTCCCGGGCATACCGAGAAACCCATGACATGAGTGCCCTGCCGGCCCCTCGGCTTCTCTGCGCCGCACTCACATACAGCTCCTTCAGCTGACAGTGCCGACACATATCCGGCGCAAAGTCTACGAGCGAGTAGACGAGTGTGATGGCGGCCAGGCCGAGCACACGATTGCCGTCTGCCGTAGCCACGATCAGTCGGTGTGGCGACCTCGGTCCCAGCAAGTTGTCAAGCAGATGCTTCCGCACGACATCTCGGGCGACCACGGCGCCTTGGTTGTAGTAGGCATGCAACTCGCAAAGCAGATCAATCAGGGACTCGTATTGCGGCTCAGCGACAAGGTCTACGTGCATTGGGCGCCCCGTGGTTGTCAGCGTCGCACCAGCATACCGGCGCGGCCTTCAAGCGCCGATACACTGACTGTGGGCAGCGTGGCGGAATTTGGTAGACGCATGGCAAAAACCATCCTCTAGAAGGTACAGGTTCGACCCCTGTCACTGTCCCTCCAACGTCGTCGGCGTTCCAATCTCAACTTCATCAGGCACCGAGACGCATCGTGCCCAAAGCAGTCACTGACCACCGACAGCTCCAGGCCGACTCCTGCCACACCGAGACGCCTATGCACGACTTTGGTCCAAGGCGACGAACTGATCAACCTCCGCATTGGAGGGCCGCTAATCGTCACCTCGCATGTCGTGGAACATCACGAGTCCTAGGAGGATCGGCGGATCCTCTGCCAAGAAGGTTCGAAACTCCGACTCGGCCCGCCACAAGCCTTCATCGATCGATACGGCGAAGCCTTGCTTCTTGAGGCAGGCAAGCGCTCCRGGCATCACATTGCCGGCCGACGCGATCGTGGTCTTGCAAACCATGGTGTTCTCACGTTGTCCAAAGAGATGGCCAAGAGCCGACAGTCGCGAGCGACAGGTTGTGGCCGAACGCTTCTGTTGCAGGTTGCGCACTATCTGGTTGCTTCGATGGCCAAAGCGAGTGCGGCACCAACTATGCGGCGACTCTTGTACTCATCGACAAAGTAGCTGATTCGATTCGCCAAGTGCTGCATAGAGAGCCAGCCCAGTCCGTGGTAGTCGCGAAGCTCCTCGTCGTTCAGCTTGATGAGGCACTCATAGCTCACGAAGGACGACTCGCAGGCGACAAGTATGTGGAGGCTACCGTCCTCGTCACGCAGCAAGTGCCACCGGCTGTCGTCGGTGTGATAGTCAGCTTTGGACGGCTCGACAACTTTCATGTTTATCAGACTACTCGAAAGCAGTCGTTCGCGACTGACAGCAACTGGCCGATTGTTGCCGGTCACAGCAGCGTCTGTCTGGTCGACAGTCGGCGACCCAAGGCGGAAGTTGGCACAGCGGGCAACCCTTCGGAAAGCGCCCGTTCACGTTTGACACGAGAAGCCCGACCCGCCTCGCCGAGGTAGGTCCTCTCGACAGAAGGGTCGGGTGGCATTTTGGTTGCCTCAAGCCAGCTCGAGCAAGACATCGGGGCAGCGCTCTTCATTGGAACTGCCATCGGTGAACTGCACTGCGCGAAACCCATGTCTTTCATAGAAGCGGCGCGCACCTGCATTGGCCTGGAACGTGTAGAGCCTGACCGGCCGACGGAGGGAGGCCAGCCCGTACTCGAGGAGGCTTGCGCCGATGCCTCGGCCTACGAAGCCAAGCGAAACATACAGCTGGTCAATCCAGCCAATATTGTCCGACTCAGAGACTGCGAGTACGCCCACCACCTTCTCCGAAACGGATGCGACCGTGGTCCCTCGAGAAGGAATCAAGGTCTGGCGTACCCATTGCAGAACCTCAGCCGGACTGTGTGCCATGGGCGCATAGGAAACAAAGGCCCGGCGAGACGAGGTGATGACTTCGGCCACGGCAGAAGCGTCGTCTAGTTTGGCTCCTCGCAGGGTTGCTCGCATGCTGTCCAACGTTTGACATGAGCTGCATGACCCGGCCCGCTGGGGAGTGTCAGCTCGATGGAAGGGTTGGCAGACTACCTCAAAGCAGCCCCTCGCCAAGGACTGCAAGTGGCCGACTGTTGCCTGTCGTCCGCGGTGCTTGTTCGCCTGTAGGCGACCCAGAGCCGCCCACCAGGGTGCTTGGATGGCGCGCCCTGATTTGATGCAGGTCAGAAAGCGCTGAATCCTGATACGTGCTTGAGATACATGAACATCAGCACAAGACCCAAAGCAATGGCCAGTGCCACGGAAGCCACTTGAAAGAAGAAATATTTGCCCGTTCGCAACAACCTTGGGCACCTGAAGAAGATCACTAGGAAGATCGCAGTCGGGCATAGCAGGATGGCTGAAAGCAGCAACGAAACCGTTTCGTCCACCCCTTGCTCACGATCGGTCGACTTCGTCAGATCCCATGCAATGAAAGCGGCATAGGAAAATAAGAGGGCGCCATTCAGAAAGAGCCAGAAGACACGAAGGCGGCTGGACAACCGCCCCCGATGCGCCGAGGTGTCATCCATGGGTAGCCACCCGCTCGCCGGACTTCCCGCGTTGCGCCGCCCCCTGTGTCCTCGACCCAAGCAACTGTGGCGACAACACTAGCAGTGCCCGGCCCTTCGCCCTCGTCATCGACGCTCACTCCTCTTTCCTGTGTACCGCAGTCTATCCGGCGAAGTGCCGTTCCCCAGCCGATCAGAGTCCTCACTTCTGCCGATGACACACCCACCCCAAGCGCATGCTTGACTTCGCGAATTCGCCCGAGAGCGGCGGGTCGCGATCGACGCCTTGTGGCCGGCTACAGCCGTCCGCTCGCTGAGCCGACGGGCGCTGGCCGACCCAAAGCGGAAGCTGGCTCAGGTTGAACAAGGTTCCGGAAAGCAGCCGTTCAACGTTGAACCTGAGCCCCAGGCGGCGGCCTGGCGACACGAGTCGGCTCGAGCGACAGGTTAGGCCTCATCTTCGGCATCACTGTCTGCATAYTCCTCCCGTACCCAAGGATCCGCGGGTGACTTTCGGTAGGCTAGCCATCCGTCAGGCAGGTCGGCGAGTTGCATGAGCGATGAATCGCGTTCGACCATGCAGCCGAGGCAGACGATCTTTGCGTCAGCGCTTTCACTGGTCGTGCCACACATGAACTGCCAGTCCCCATCATGGTCGTGGTAGACCTCAAGGACCGGAAGGGATCCTTCAAGGACATGGATAGTCGTAAACGAGGCAGTGTTTACGGGCGTCGCAAACRGCYAGGCTGATGCATCAAATCTGTGCGAGTGGCTCATTGTTAAGGCCTAACGTTTGAGGTGAGCGGCGCGCGACGGCTTGACCCGCTTGGCCCAGAATGGCCGGSAGCGCACGATCTCCCGACGGCTGCTGCGCAGTTGCGACACGCCCACTCATTTCACACCCRCGTGCGATGCGAGGACCTGCTCTACCGTGTAYGAGAGTCGGTGCTGTATCACCAGACGATCCACCAGATCCTTTGGCAGGTCATAGTTGCCTGCCGGCATCTGCTTGTAGTATGGAGGAGCCGCCGGTTTGAGCAGCACCCAAATATTCTGGCCCTGCAAGCCTCGAACCCCCAACACCTCGAACTCACCTACACGCTGAACGTTTGGCTCATTCACAGGAACCGAACGCTGCTGGTATTCGACTGCTTGAAGTACAGACCACTCTCTCTTTTCGTTAGGCGTCTCACGAGCCTCCGGATCAGAGCAGGCAGTMGTGCACGTACCAGCGGCAGCCGCAACAGCGAAAGTCAGTATTTTGGGCAGTGGACTCGGCATGCCTCCAGCCTACCCTACAGCGGTCGTTGGCGATCGGCAGTTTGTGGCCGTCTGCAGAGATTCGCAGCCGAAGCATTGCATGACGCCGACCGCTGCGAAGCCGTACTTCCTCTCCAGACTGATGGGTGCCGTTCGAATCGGAGGGGCCGGGTRGCTGCAGGCTCCAAGATTGGCATTGCAGGATGTCCGCGGCTCTTGTCGGCGACCTCTCCGAACCGGGCCCTTGGCGACGACTCACCGGGCCTCCAGGCAAAATCCAGCTCAGGGGCGAGCCTGACGCCAGGCCTGCCGGAAGCCCACCTTGAAGAATGGAGCAGTATCAATGGCACTGACGAAGAAAGGCGAATACTGGTACGGGACGACGTCCGGCGACACCCAAGCCGAGCTGCGCAGCTACAGCGTTGCGAATCGCCATGAAGCCGTCCGGTTTGCTGCGTCCAAATGCGATTGCGGGTGCCGGGCCTTCGCGCTGCGGACCGATGAAGAAGCCGGCGTCGCAATCCGCACCTGCACCGACTGCGGGCAGGAGCACCCGATGGGCGACAGCGCGGACTACATGGAAGAAGCCGCGCCAGAGACGCACGAGTGCGTGTGCGAGAACGAGGTGTTCGAGCTGATGTCCGGCGTCTCCGTGTACGAGGGCACACATGACGTGCGTTGGTACTACATYGCCTGCCGCTGCGTGGAATGSAATCTGGTCGGGGTTTTCGCAGACTGGAAGTGCGAAGCGGGTGATGCGGCGGCCTTCCTCGCCAGGGTCTGAGCGGCCSAACCCCGCAGAGATCAGSCTCGYAGCCTTGGGGTCACYCTATCCRAAAGCCGCCGTTCACGTCTGGCCGCWTCTGGCCGACTACTGACTTTCTTGCCCCGTCGCTTGCTTGGCGACTGAGCCGTACACAAAAACGCTCTCTTCTGGGCCAACCTGGCAGCGCTTCATAACGCGCTGCATAGGCCAAAGCAATGCGCCGTCGGGCAGCTTGAGCGTGAGGTTGATCTCGGCCTGAGGATCGTCATCGTCACCTTGCCAATTGCCACCGGCCTCACGGCGCAGGACTTCTCCAACATAGCTTCCGATACCGAATACTCTTGCGCCCAGGTCGCGGGAAAGCAGACCGCTCGGCTTGATGGCGCCACCGGGGGCGTGATCGTCGAAGAATCGATCGATCTCCTTCAGGCTCTCGAGCGAGAAATCAACCTCGTATCCTTCCGACAGGAGGGCCTTAACGATCCAGTCAGCCGCATTCTCGGCATCGACCACGATGCGCGGCTTCGGACTGCGATTCAGCGTGCCAGCGCCGAACCCGCTGGCGGCAAGCAGGCTTTTGAAGAGTCGCATGTTTCGGAGCCTCCGCTGGACATTCCTGGATCAGGCACCGCTACTTGGCGCGGATGCAGTCTATCGTGAGGGTCAGCTCCTGGCCGACTGTGCCCCTTCGTCCGTCGCCCTGCAAGCGGGTGTCCTGCGGAGGCGGCTCGGCCGCCGACCGACTGCTCGCGGGTGAGGCGGCGAACATGCACTGTCGGCCASAAGCGGTCCTTTCRTGACGTCCGCTCTGCGGCAGCGCTTCTCGCGACGCTACGATGCCACCCYGGCACCTCCTCGATGTCGAGAGGTCGGCATCCAAGATCAGGCACTGCAAACGTGARACTCTTCTACCTYTTCTGGTTCTTCATTTGCGCAGGATGGGGCTACCTCTCTGCCACATTTCCTTCGCAGCATTCACCGTCTTGGACGAGCGTAGCYATYACGCTTCCCGCCGCCCTGCTGACCTCGGTCGGCATCCTTTGGATGGAACTTCAGAAGCTGCCCCCTGGCACGTTCGCGTTGCCGCCGTCGCTTCTACTGAAGCCATGGAATCGTCCTGCGGGGGCTGCTCTGTTCATCGGGTTGACTTTTTCGTTCGCCGGGCTATGGGGAGCAGCCATGTGTATGGCTCTCGCCCTGCCCAGCCCACTCGTTGCACTTCATTTTCTCGCCATAGGCTCTGGTGGAGTAGCAGGCTGCTTTGCCGCTCGTCGGCTGTTTCCCCAGAAGTTCAGCGCTTGACCATTCGTGCTGGCGGATCCCGTCGGCACAATCCTCAACGGTCTAGCCAGTGCCCGTCAGCTCGAGCGGACGAGCGCCTGGAGCAAGCCAGAAGCAGCCTCTCGCGAATGTCGTCTATCGAGTAACCCCGAAGCGAGCGCTGCCGCGTTCAACGTCAGTGTCGACAACTACGCCCGCCCTCGCCGTCATGAAATCAATCAAACTGTCTTGCCTCCTGGCTTTCACTGCGATCGCCAGTGCTGCCTCCGTRCCGCCGAGTCCGCCCGAGGCAACTGCAGCGTCCTCCGCAATTCGGCAGTCGGATGCAAGCTTCGAAGCCGCCATACACAATCGATCGACGGCGCCCTTCTACATCCTGATCACCGTGACAGACGCCAGCACTGGCGCGGCGCAATCGATTTGTACGACCGCCAACTTCTTGCTGGGTGCGATCCACCTCGAGGACGGAATCGGCTATGACCCCGAGGGTGTGGACAGGGCAATGCGGGTCGCCCTGATGAGCAAGGACCATGTCTTCACGTTTCAGAAGAGAAAAGCACTCGGCAACATTCCTCGCTACTACTCAGACGATGACCTTGTGTATGTGCGCGAGGCGCTGCAGGGAATGTCGGTGCCGCAGATCCTGGAGGCATTTGCCAGCCAAGGAGCGCTGCATGAACTCTATCAAGGTGGCAGTTTGGAGCGGCATGCTGCATATCGCGACGCGGTGGCCTGCGTCCTCATTGAGCGGGGGGCATCTCCCGGAATGGGCGACAGAACTGACAAGATTTGGGTTCGTCCCTAGTCGAGTGCGCCCTCGCTGGGACTGCCTCATACGGGTTCAGCGGCACCGGCGACGAACGACCGCTCTCCGGAACGCCAACGCGCGAAATCTACTTCCGGTTTGGGTCGATTGTGCGAGTTCGCGAGCGCGCGGAGCAGACGTTCAACCGAGCCGGGTCGCGGAGAGGCATGGGCCTCCGCTCAGCCAAGCACTTCTGCCGTTCGCCGCGGTGTCGCCGGCGCCTCGCAACGTCTGCATCGCCGTCGCAAGCGGACACTCGCCGATCGCAAACGACCGGCAGCAACCGCTGCAAAGCCGTCGTTCGAGAGTCATCGACTGCTTCAGGCTGATTTCGGCCAATCCCGTCCAGCCATTGAACGGGGGATATCCAGAACGAGAACTGCAGAGACGCGCAATTCTCACGTTCTTCTGTAGCGTGCTGGCGCCGAAGTCATCCGCAAAGGAGGGGCCGTCGGCGGCATCATCAATTTGACGGTTGACCCAACAACAAATACGGCCTCAGCATCGCGATCGACTTTAGCCAACGAAAGGCGACATGGACTTCATCGACCACCTCCGCGTGCTTGCCAATCGCATCGCGAACACAAAGGACATGATTCAGACCGAGGAGGCGACCAAGAATGCGATGGTCATGCCCTTTATCCAGATCCTTGGCTACAACGTGTTCGATCCGTTGGAGGTCACGCCCGAGTTGATCGCCGATGTGGGAACGAAGAAGGGCGAGAAGGTCGACTACGCGATCCTTCGAGACGGCAAGCCGATCATGCTGTTCGAGTGCAAGAAATCCGGGGCCGATCTCCACATCAACCATGCGGCGCAGCTCTTCCGCTACTTCCACGTCACCGACGCTCGCTTCGGCGTGTTGACCAACGGCTTGACCTACCGCTTCTTTACGGATCTTGAGCAGCCGAACAAGATGGACGAGAAGCCGTTCTTCGAGTTCAGCATCCTGGACTTCAAGGAGCGCGATGTCGAAGAGCTCAAGAAGTTCGCGAAGTCCGCATACGACCTGGACACGATTCTCACGACGGCCAACGAGCTGAAGTACACGAGGGCTATCCAAACACGGCTCAGCCAATGGATCCATTCGCCATCCGAGGACTTTGTTCGGATCCTGTCTGTCGACCTGCTCGGCAATCGGCGCTTCACTCCCGCAGTCAAAGAGCAGTTCACTGCTATCGCGAAGCGGGCATTCGATCAGCTGATTGGCGAAAAGATCAACGAGCGATTGAAAGGCGCGATGACGCCCGAGTCTCCCAGCTTGGTGGAGACGATTCCCATCACCGCTCCGGCGGCTGGTACTGCGCCCACCAATGCGCCGGCGGGTACCAGCGACAACGGCACCACTGGCGAGGTGGCCGTCGCCACGAGCTCCGAGGAGCTGGAAGGCTTTCACACAGTGCGAGCTATCGTGCGGGATCTCATTCCGACGAAGCGCGTGGTGATGCGCGATGCGCAAAGCTACTGCGCCATCCTGCTGGACGACAACAACCGCAAGCCGATCTGTCGCCTTCGCTTCAACAACACCGAGAAGCTCCGCCTTGGCGTCTTCAATGACAAGCGGGAGGAAGAGCAGTTCGCGTTGGAAGACGTCGATGCTGTCTACAACTACGCTGCCCAGCTGAGGGCGACGATCAGCGGCTACCTTGTGAATGGCGGGAAGGGTGCCGGCGGGCAGCAGGAGTGATGTTCGCCTAAAGAAGAGGTGAATGCAGCCAGTGTCTGGCAGTGACGCTGTCCAACGCCAAAGTGCGAGTCATCAGAGCCCCCTCACGGGAGAACTCGCTGGTACCAATAGGCTGAAATCCCATGAACCGCCGCCACATCGTCTCCCTCGCTCTCGCCACATCTGCCACCGCCGCCATGCCCACCCCGAGCGTGGCCGCTGATCCCCCAGCCAAGCCCAAGCCGCCCAAGCCCGTCGGCTCCATCCAAGACCGCGTCTGCCGAATCGTGTCCGAGCACATGGGCATCCCGCTCCAGCAGATCCAGCTGCAATCCCGATTCCTCGCCGACCTGAAGGCAGACTCGCTGGACCTGGTCGAGCTCATCATGGCCTTCGAAGACGAGTTCGGCGTGGAGATGAGCGACAGCGACTGTGCCGGCCTCACCACGATCGACAAGGCCGTCGTCTACCTTGCAGCAGCTCACAGCCAAGAAGCAGAAGCCCTGACGTAAAGGCATAGCGATGACTGAAACGATCGTCCGCGAATTGCAAAGCATAGTGCGCAGCCACGCGCAGCTGGACGCCGACGCGCACGGCCCGGAGCTTCGGCCGGTGGTTCCCCGCGGCCCGCGCGCCGCCGCCATCTGCTTCGTCGGCAGGGATCCCGGCGAGAAGGAGGCGGAGGGCGGCCTCCCCTTCATCGGCGAGTCCGGGCAGCGTCTGCGCAGTTGCTTGCTGGAGGTCTGCAGCCCGGGTGTCGAGCTGAGCGAGCAAAGTGGGCGCGAAGTCGGCGAGCGATTTTTCTGGATGAACACGGTGCCGTTCAAGCCCAAAGGCAACAAGTCCTGGAGCCAGCGCGTGCGGGTCGAGTGCCAGCCCTTGCTCCTGCAACTCATGCACGACCAGTGGGGCGGCCGCGATGTCGTGACTTTGGGCAGAGAGGCATTCTTCTGGTTCGCGATCGGTCAGCCGAAAGAAACCCGGCAGGAGCTCCGCGCCTTCTGGGCCCAGGGCGACAGCAAGTACGAGCAGAGCATCGATGTGCCGCTGCCCGGGCTGGCGCGCACCGTCTGCCTGCACCCGCTGCCCCATCCATCGCCTGCCAACGCCGCATGGCGAGCGCGGTTCCCCGCGCTGCTCAAGCAGCGACTCATGAAAATCGGAAAGCCAGAATCAGTCTGGATCTGATCGAGTCCAAGGTGTCGATGCAGGCGGCCCGTGAAGGCGGGCCGCCGTGCGCGTTCACTTGGGCCGCACGGTCTCGACAATGGCCGGTTGAATGCGGTATCTCGACAGGTTGGGCGCGTTCACCAATTCGAGGTTGGCGGTCTTGGTGAACAACACTGGCATCACCGGACTTCCCGTCAAGGTCGACGAACCCGCCCCGAGGTAGTACCGGGCGAAGATCACGTCCCCGCTCTTGGGTGAAACGGTGACCGTGGGACTGTAGGGAGACGGGTCGCCTGCCGTCAGGGTGTACGTCGCATCGGCAGCCAATGAGATCACGCTGTAACCACCGATGGAGACACTGGCCACCTGGGGTGTGTCGTTGATGGAGAACGTGACGGGGGCAAACCCTGCCAGGCAACACGGATCGTAATAGGCGACAAGTGTTGCGTAGCCCGGCTGAGGCGGTGGCGGTTGAGTGAACAAATCACCCTGGGGCGGGGTTGCGCAAGCAGCCAGCAATAGCAGCATCCAAAGTGCTCTCACGAGTTCTCCTGAGAAAAATTGAACGGCATTCTCACCGAGATACCTCCTGCATCCGGAGGCATGACTGCACTCCGCTCGAATCGTCGCCAGCCATACCCCGAGCGGCTTCGGCAGGCCGTCTGCCGCTTCGGCTGGCCACCCGCCGTCCACCATGAGCCCCCGAGAATCGCCCAACCTCATCGCCGCAGGAGACCGCGATCATGTTGGATCGCCTCAATCGATCGCCCTCGCCCACCATCGGCTCGCCCCGCTCCACCAGCCCGGCGGACAACGCGTCACCCGCGCAGCGCCCGCGGGGGCCGAGTGGGCGCTCGCAGAGCCTGGGCCAGCTGGAAACCTTGACCAACCGCCCCCCGCCGGGCACCGCTCTGCGGCTCGGGGATCTCGCGCCCCGGGCGCCGCTGCCGAATGCGTCGGCGCGTGCGCGACCCGGCCTCAACGAGCCCTGGCTGAACGGCACGCGCGACGGGCTGCTCAGCGAGAGCCCGGATGCGGCGTCCGTCTCCACGGCGCATCACTCACTGACGCAGGCCGGGTACGAGTTCGTCGGCTACCACGGCACCAACCATGCGGCGGGTCGTTCCATCATCGACACCGGCATGGATCCGTCGCGGATCGGATCGAACAGCGGTACCGCCAAGGGCAGCGGCTTCTACGCGGCGCACCGGCGCGGCTATGCCGACGAGTGGGCCGAGGCGTCGACGCAGACGGGGGAGGTCCATCCGAAGACCTTCGTGCCGGAGCTGAACCAAGGCGACGCGGGCATCGAGCGCGTGACGCGCGTCTACGCGCAAGGCATGTCGGCGATGCGCCCGGGTCGGGATGTCGCCTGGGGCCTGCATCCGTCGGCGGGTGACCCGCATGACGACAAGAAGCTCACCACGGGCAAGCCGTTGAACGTGCAAGCCGATGTCGGCGACCTCGAGGCGGTGTTCTCGCCGCAGGTCTACGGCAAGCTGGCCGCGATCCCGTCGCTCGGTGCGGAAGGGGACGCCGCGGCGCAGCTGAACCAGGGCCGCGCCAAGTGGCCGCCGCACGAGGCGCCATGACGGGAAGGCGTGGGGGATGACTGAACGCATCGTCAGCGAGTTGCAAAGGATCGTGCGGGGGCACGCTCAGTTGGACACCGACGCGCACGGGCCCGAACTTCGACCGGTGCTTCCCCGCGGGCCGCGCGGCGCCGCCCTCTGTTTCGTCGGCAGGGATCCCGCACGGTGCCGTTCAAGCCCAAGGGCAACAAGCCCTGGGTCCCGCAGGTTCGGGTCGCGTGCCAGCCCCTGCTGCTGCAACTCATGCACGACCAGTGGGGCGGCCACGATGTCGTGACCTTCGGCACCGAGGCGTTCTTCTGGTTCGGCATCGGCCAACCCGACGAGACCCGGCAGAAGCCCCACGCCTTCTGGGATCAGGGCGACATCAAGTACGAGCGGAGCATCGAAGTGCCGCTGCCCGGGCTGGGGCGCAGCGTCTGCCTGCACCCGATGCCCCATCCGTCGCCCGCCAATGCCAAATGGCGCGCGCGGTTCCCGGCGCTGTTCAAGCAGCGGCTGTCTGCGCTGGAGCCTCCTCCCCGCTCGCACGAGCCTCAGGCCTGAAGCTCTGAATCTGTCGCATCCACGGCGGCTTCGGCGGAGCCAGGACGAACTCCGTCGAACGAGAGATCGACATCCAGCGTCGTGCCACTGCAGTGGTAGCGAGCCATTTGCGCAACGCCCTTCTGGTAGATGAAGTGCTGATGTCCTTGCGCGGATTCCCCCAAGGTCGCCTGGATCTCTATCCAGAGCTCCGCGCCTTCAGGAACCCCATGGTCACCGGGGTCGCTGATGTTGGTCTCGCCGACAGGGAACGGCGTGCCGGTGGTCGCGGACGATATGCGCTGGCGGCCATCGCTCCGAAGGTAGTCGAAGCGCACCGCCACGAAGTACGCGCCCTCGTTGCGCAAGGCCACCTTTCCGATGGGAGCGGGATTCTTCGCGAGCGCATCCAGATCCTGAGTGTGCCAGGTGCCATCGAAGTACACATCGTGGACATGGCCGTCTTCCGCGACGAAAACGGCGTGCCAGTGGCCCTCGTGGGCGACGACACCCGGATCGCTCACGGCTTTGGGTGCAGAACTCTCGCGCGTCAGATCGCGATAGACCCAGGTGTCGTCCTGCGGCATCGATACGTCGGCAAGATGCCCGCCGGCGTCTCGAAAGACGATGTGCGGGCCTTTGTGATCGATGGCCGCGGGATCCCCGGCGGCTGCCACGGGGCACCCGCTGGCCACCGTCAGGTCTTCGTAGCGCCAGCCGCCCTTCGCGAAATAGAGGCGCGCAATGTGATCGGCACTGTCTCGATAGAAGCACTCGAGACGATTGTGGTACGCAAGAAAGACCGGCACGCCCTTGGCCCGCGGCGCCCGATTCTCCGGGGTCATCATGTCCTGCCGCACCCAGCCCTTCTTGTTGTCGTGATAGAAGTGGCCCAGCTGGCCGTCGCCTGCGCGGTAGGCCACGTGGAGTTGCTCATAGGCGTGGATGGCCGCCGGGTCTTCGGCAGCGTCAGGCAGGTTTCCCGGCACGACGGTCTGCATGTCTTCCCACACCCATTCACCCTTGCGGAAGTAGACGTGCGAGACGTGGTTGCGGTCGTCGCGATAGAAGGCATGCAATTGACCTGGCGTGACCACCAACGAAGCGGCACCGATCGTCGCCCGCGCCTTGGCAAGGCCGGTCAGGTCGTCATGGAACCAGCCTTCGTTCTCTCGGTAATACAAGTGAGACAGGCCGTTGTCCGCGGTGCGGTAGATCGCGTGCCACTGGTCCTTGGTCACGATCGTGGTGAGTTCGCGGGCCGCTGCGGGCGTTCCCTTGATGCGGGCGGTAATGTCTTGCCTCATCCAGCCTGCCTGCCTGTCGTAGTAGTCGTCGAGGATCGAGCCGTCTGTGGTGACGTAGGCGACGTGCAGCTGCGTGTGATCGAAGATGGAAGCGGATGGCCGGCCAAGCGCGGTGGTCATGGAGTTCTCCCTGGGCTGTCGCACCAGAATCGGTGCGAACGCAAGTTACGCCCGATCCGAAACCGGCGACATGCCGCGCGTTCCAACGGAACATGCCGGGCGTCTCAACTACGTACTCGAGGCCGGCTGCGGCATCGCGCTGGTGAGCTGCTTGATCCAGTTGACGGCCTCTGCGTCGGGCCAGGGATGGCCATTCGCATGGCCGCGGGGTGGCGCGCCTGAAACCGCGGAAGCCGACAGGTCGCGGGCATCGCCCGGCGTGAGGCCGAACTCCCTTCGAAACGCCCGAATGAACGCAGCATCACCGGCGAACTGGCACTCGACCGCCACATCGAGAATTCGCCACGATCGAAAGGCGGGAGAGATGAGCATCGCAAACGCGCGCTGCAGGCGGCGTTGCTGGATGTAGTTCGCCGGGCTTGTCGAGCCGAACAACCGATAGAGGCCGGCTCGCGAGACGGCAAAGCGGCGGCACAAGCCCTCCACGTCGAGCGAATCCGATCCCAGGTTCTGTTCGATGAATTGCCTGACCTGGCTTTGCAAGGCTTGCTTGGTTCGGTGGGCGGGCGCCCGCGTGTCCGCGCTGTGCCCGCTGCTGCCCAGGACCAACTGGGCAAGCGCCTGAACCGCGGCCTGGCTTTGTCCGTAAGTGAGGTCGCAGCCACCTCGGCGCAGGCCCAGCAGATAGTCGCCGAGCAGCCGTCCATAGGGCGTGTCGTGCCCGAGGACGGCAAGCGAGGGAAGTGGGGCCGCATGGGATGCCGCGGGCGACACCAAGGCCCGCGGAAGCATGCAGGTCAGTACCTTCGCCGATCCGTCCGCGCCCGGCCGTTCGCGGGTCTGATTGGGTTGCGCCATGTCGATGATGCTGACGTCGCCTGCGCGCTGGTGCAGCACGTGGTCCGCCTGCACGAACTCGGCGCCCCCGGAAAGGTACATCGCAATCTGGAAGTGGTCGATGCCCCGTCCGACGTGCAGCGACGTTCTGTCGTACTTGAGCGTGCTCGATCTGTTCTCGAGCAGCAGCGCACCCGCGAGGTGCCAGGTGGTCGTCGCCACCTGGAAGTTGGCGGCATCGCCAAGCATCGTCACATCGCAGATGTCGGCCGTGAGCTCGCAAAATCGCTGGAAGGCCTGCTGTGGCGATCCATAGACGGCGGTGGAGAAGTGGACGGGGCCACTGGCGACGGGAGGAGGAGTCGAAGGAGCCATTTTCTGATCCGCAGTTCGCGAAGACAGGTCGGCCTGACTGCTGCAGCGATTCAGCTCTTCCGGTCATGAAGGGCCCTCTCCTCGTTGTGCCGGGATCTTCTCATGCACCGGCGCGCCGATGCCCTCGAATGGCCGTCGGCGCAAACCCGAAACGCTCCCGGAACCGGATTGCAATATCAGCACCAGGCTGATGTGCGGTGGCGGACTTGATGGCTATCGTGCAGGCCATGAAAGCCCGTGATGTCCATGCCAGTGCCGTGCAATGCCAGCCCGCCGCGGTTGAGGCAGGTGCGCGGTCCGCGCGGAGTGGGGCCCTGGTTCAGCGCGCCGCCTCGCACATCGACATCAACCAGTCACCGCGCATGCTGGCGCAGCGCCAAGCCTTGCGAGCGATCTTCGGGCCGGCCAGGGTGGCCCAACGCAAACCAGTGAAAGAGGACGAGCAAGATCACTACCTCGATCCGGAGGTATTCGGCAACCTGCAGCTGTTCCTGGTGGATGGCTCGATGGGCGACGAAGCAGGCGTGGTGAGGTTCCGGCTCGGAAAGACAGCCAAGACCGCCGCCTGGGACCTGGCAAGCCAGCGCTACCTGTGGGACGAGTCCGAACACGCACCCAAGGCCGCCGATGCGTCCGTCCCGACAGGCACCGCGCTGATTCACGGCACCACTGCCGAACGCTTCACCCTGGGCGACGAAGGGGCCGTGGTGCTGGTGCCGAATGCGCCGGCATGGTTTTCTTTCGACGAAGAGTTCAGTCTGCAAGCGGCTGCCATCAAGTTCGAAGGAGACGGATCGAAGCAGTTCCTGCATACCTTCAAGGCCAGGTCCCCTCTGGTCATCAAGCAGTTTGAGGATTGGGAGCACCTGGACGGCACCCTCAGGCACCAGGGCCTGAAGTCCTTCGGCGGGAACGGCGACATCGAGGCCAGGGGCGTCAAGGCCATGCATCCGGGAAGCGACGGCTATCTCGTCAAGAAGGACGGCGGGCGCGGTGAACCGGAATTGGTGCTTTTCTCGGCAGGGCTGGGCAAGGTGAGGCGGACCCAGGTGCAGGAGTTCACCGCACACTCAGAACAGAACACGGCAGAGGGTCCGCCCACCATCTTCCACAGGAAGGATGGCAAGCGAATTGGAGAAATGCTGGCCAGCGGCAACCCCGAAGACCGGTACGTGAAGTTGCTGGACGAAGACGAGATCTACCAGTTGGTGATCCGTGAAACCGGCATGACGAGAGAGTGGCTCCAGAGGCGGTGGTCCGACGACGTCAAGGAAATCGCTCAAGAAGAGAACATCAGGAAACAGCGTCAGTTCATCGGCCTGTTGTTCCGGGAAGTGGCCAGCTGGATGTGAGGGACATGGCAGCGCTCCCCCGGCGAGAGGGGAAGCGACTGCCTGGCGAATCAGCGGCTCGCCGCCTTCAGCAAGCGCGGCGACGCCGACTGGATCCCCGACAGCGCACTCGGAATCGGGAACACCACGAGCCGCTGGTTGCCGACCCAGAACAGCGTGTCGCCCAGCGGGCTGATCACGAAGGCGCCTCGCACGTCGCAGCCGTAGGCCGGCTGCACCCCGCAGTCCAGCGCCTGCGTTGTCACGGCGATCTGGCTCAGCTTCACCAGCGCCGAGGTGCCCGGCTGCACCTGGGTGGTGTCGTACACATCGATGTGGTCGATGACCAGGCTGTCGTGGTCGGCCGTGACCAGCCGGTACATCCGCGTCCCGTCGGGCGAGATGACGGCGTTGGTGCCGATGGCCGAGCTGATGAGTGCCGTGCCGATCAGGCTGAAGTTGACGCCGTCGTAGAGCATCTCGTCATCGACGAGGGCCCTGCTGCCGGTCGCGTCGTAGGCGACGCTGCGGTACGGGTTGGGCAGCGTCGACGGGGAGCTCAGGCTCTCGGTGGCGGGCGTGTACAGGTAGCTGGGCAACCTCGGCGACAGCATCGGCGGGTTCAGCACGAACAGCTTCGAACCATCGCCCGGCGCGTAGAACTCCGGCGAGTACAGGCTGAAGTTCGAGCCGGTGACCGGCAGCGCCCCGTAGCTGCCACTGAGCATGTCGAAGTAGCCCATGCTCGACCACTGGCTGCCACCGAACCACAGGCGCATGTCGCTGGTGGTTGCCATGCCGCGCGTGAAGTACTTCGACGGCGACACCGACCCATCCATCTGCGCCGGCAGCGGGTAGGTGTTCTTCACCTGCAGCGTGTCCGCATCGACGGCGAGCAGGTTGCGCGTGCCCGAGCCCACGTACAGCGTCTGCCTGTCCGGCGACATCGCCAGGTCGCCGATGGCCGCAATCGGCAGCCCGTCGACCTGCCACTGGCCGCCCGCATAGCGGAAACGCACCAAGGTGTTCTGATCGAGGTTGATGGCGTACAGCGCATTGCGCGTGGGGTCGAACAGCGCCGAGCRCTTCTCGCCGGCGTTGGCCACCGTGCTCGACGGCAGCACACCCCGCGTCGCGACACCGATGGCGCCGCTCCAGGCCGCGAAGCCCGCAGCGTTCGTCACCGACACCGTCGCACGGCCCGCCGCCAGCGCGGGGACATTGAGCACGGCCTCGCGATCGCTGGTCACGGTGCCGGTGACGCCGGCAGCGCCGGCCACCTGGATGCGCCCGATGCCGGACAACTGCGACAGGCCACGGCCGGTCACGCGCACGGTGGCCGGCTGCCCTGCCAGGATCGTCGCGGGCGAGATTGTGTAGATCTCGGGCAGCTGCTTGCTCAGCGTGACCGGGAGCGTGGCATCGGTCAGGCCCGCGGCGTGGATCGTCACGTTGGCGATGGTCGAGCCCCAGTTGGCGACCTCGCCCACGCGCGCCAGGTCGACGTGGTACTGCAGCGTGCCGGCGGCGGCGCCGGCGGGTGTGTCGAGCACCAGCCAGGGCTGGTCGCTGCTGGCCGTCCAGGCGTGGCCCTGGCTGGTGTTGAAGGCCACGTCGGCGGTGCCGGTGATCGTGGCGGTGTTGGCGGTCATGACGAGCTGGCCGGCGGCCGGGGCCTTGAGGCCCGAGCCGACCGTGAAGGCCACCGGAATGTCCAGGATCGGCGAATTCGCCAGGTTGGCGAATCGCACCTGCACCGTGCCCTGGTAGCTGCCCGGCGCGAGAGACGCGGCCGTGGCCGCCACGCTGATGCCGCTGGCCGAGGTGCGGGTGGCCGAGAGCCATCCCGTGCCCTTGATCATGCTGCTCGAGACGACGAGGCGGTTGCCGGTGTCGGCCGGCGTGATGGCCAGAGGCGTCGCCGCGGCGGCATCGCTCTCGACGCCGCCGAAGGCCAGCGCCCTGCTGTCGATGCCGAACATCGTGTAGCTGTAGGGCATGGTCTGCGACCAGGCGACGTTCTTGCACGCCGCGTCCGTGCACAGCCGGAAGACGACGTTGCCGCTGCCCTGGCCCGCTGGTGCGGAGCTGAACCGGGTCAGCGTGACGCGTGCGGTCGTGTTGCCGGTGAGCGTGAACGTCCAGCCAAACTCCCCCGGCCGATCGAGAACGGCCTCGGCGTAATAGGTGCCCGAGCCGTTGAGCAACGTGAAGTTCACGTCTTGCTGCACGGCCGTTGTACCGGTGAAGCCGATGAACTCGATGTTCGAGCGATCGCTGGTGACATTCACCTGGGAAGTGACGCCGCCGTCGCCCCCACCGCCGCCGCAAGACGCCAGCACCCATGCGCAGCACACCATGGCCGCGCGAAGCCACATTCCAGTCATGAAAAACCCCTCCTCGTTATGTCCCGATCTTCTCGCACCTGTGCGCCGATGCCTCCCGCATCGCCGTCGGTGCAAACCCGAAACGCTTCGCTCATCGCCAGTCGATCTGCGACTTGCGTCACGGTCCACGCCTGCGCGAGGTGATCCTCGTCGTGCGCTGGCAGCAGCAAACTCCGTGCCCATCTGCTTGAGCACCTTGGCGCCCATCAGCGGCTGAATGGCGTCGCCGTCCGTGCGCGGATTCAGTCGGCTTTGGTGCTGAAACGATCAAGCAGGAACTTGATCCCGTTGAACACCAGCGTGCCCAGGCTGGCGAGGAATGCCGCAGTGAAAACCAGAAGCCACAGCGCTTCCGAAGTCAGTCCGCAATTGACTTGATAGTCCTCGCAGCGATACGCCTTGTCATCCGAGGTGATGTCATCGCCCGCGCCGCCCTCGTCACGCCGATCGCGTCCGGCGGAGTGAATCTCGAACCCGGGCCTCGATGCTGTACGCCGATAGATGTACAGCGTCCCCCAAGGGTCGCGCGGCAATCGATCAATGACCGGCGGCGAGCTGCTGACCAGAACCGCCAGCCCCTGCGCGTCGGTCGGGATGTCGCCGCTGTCTTGCCGGTAGATCTCGACTGCCTGCGAAAGATTGGCGACATTGGTCAGGACTTCTTGCAGGCGGTACCCACGATGGTCGATTCCAGACAAAGGCCCCAGCGCCGCACCGGCCAAAGCACCGAACGCAACAACGGCCGCTGTCAGTGTCGATCGGCGCATGGATGTCGATGTGGCGTTGCAGGAGCGGCTCTCATGGCGAGAAGCCTAGCGCAAAGGCCTCGGCTGCCCGAACTCAACGCGTCGGCAGCGCCGGGCCCGTGCCGGGCTTGCGATCCTTCAGGAACTTGCCGGGGTTGGCTTGATGACGTTCTCGCGGTCCTTGCGTTTTTCGTCCGCCGTCGAACCCTGCGGAGTCGTGGTCGCCTCGTTGTCATCCCTTCTGCAGGCGATTGCCTGTAGATTCCGTGTCCGCATGAAACCGATCGCCCTCGTCGCATTTGCGTTCGTCCTCGGCGCCCTGGTGCAGGGCATGACGAGGCGCAAGTGGCTTTCAATTCCACTGCCACCCATCGTTGCCGTGGTGTGGCTTGCCATCGGTTGAAGATCACCCTGCGCGCGGCCTCTGACGGCGACGCTCCGGCGGTCGCCGAGATTCTCATTGCGTCCCGCGCCGCCTTCATTCCTTATGCGCCGATGGCGCACAGCCCTTCCGAGGTGCGCCAGTGGATCCGGGGCACGCTGATCCCCCGTGGCGGAGTCACGGTGGCCTGCGTGTCAGGGGCCGTGGTCGGTGTGCTGGCCACGTCGGAATCAGAAGGCGTCGCGTGGATCGATCAGCTGTACGTGTCGCCCGGCTTTGTCGGCCAGCGGGTCGGCTCGTTGCTCCTCGGGCACGCGCTTGCGTCTCTGGCTCGGCCGGTCAGGCTGTATACGTTCCAGGCCAATACGGGCGCGCGCCGCTTCTATGAGCGGCATGGCTTCAGCGCCATCGAGTTCACCGATGGCAGTGCGAACGAAGAGCAATGCCCCGATGTCTTGTTCGAGCTGGCTTGAATTGCTGGCGATGGTGTCGTCTGTGCCTTCATCGCCAGCGTCCACTGATCAGCGGCTGTCCACGATGCAAGTGCCGCCTACCTCGTTGCCGAGCGGATTGTTCATGAGGTTGTGCCGGACCACATAGGCCCAGCTCTCGCATTCGACGAGCGCGGCGGCAGTTCGCCCACGCACGAGGTTTCGGTTGAACCGGACGTTCTCCTCATAGAAGCCGAAGAGTGTGGCCGCCGAACCCTTGTCGGCCTTGTTGCCCTCAAACCTGTTCTCGGTGATCCTGGCCCGGTCGATGACGTCGATCACGATCGCGTTGATCCCTCCTCCGGAGGTGGGGGTCAGCTGACCCGTGAGTGAGTTTCCGACGATCTCGTTCCTCGAGATGTCGACGATCCCGCGAGACACATTGATGCCTCCGCCGGAGTACCCGGCCTGGTTGTCTCGGATCACATTTCCGGTGATCCGGACCTTGGCGCCATGCACTTCGATGCCACCGCCATTGGCCGCCACACGGTGCCCGGAGATGATGTTGTCCGAGATCACCGACGCTCGCGCGTTGAAGATGTCGCTGTTCAGGAAGATGCCACCGCCATCGCCGGCGCCCTGACAACCGGCCGCCTGGATGTTGTCCTTGATCTGGTTGTGATGGATGAATGACAAGGAATTGCTCGAGAGCCCTGAGCCATAGCAGGACGAGTTGCCGGTGATGATGTTGTCGCTGACCGTCACGACTGCGGCGTCCAGTACCAACCCGCCACCAAAGCCGCATCGCAGTCCGTTGCTGTCCCAGATGGTTCCGTATGCCTTCGTGATCTTGAAGCCCGAGATCGTCACCTCCTCGGTGCCGGTGCCGTTCACCCAGACGACGCTGCATGCGCCGCTGCCGTCCAGCGTTGTCGTTTCCGCGCCTTGAGTGGATCGAAGCGTCAGGGGCTTCTCGATCTGCAGGCTCTCCCGGTAGACGCCGGGAGACACGAGCACCGTGTCTCCCGGTTGGGCCGCATTGATCGCAGCCTGCACGGTGGCGTATTGCTCTGGTACCAGCAGCGTCGAGGCGTGGGCAGCAGCCGCGGCAATGGCCAGGCCTGAAGCGACCAGGGATCTGATCAGCAAAGAGTTCATTGGGGGTTCCCGTTCCAGACACGTTGAGGAGTGCCACTGACAGCGAGGCGATCGCAGTCTAGTCACGGGGCGCCGGAGCAGATATCACCCCAAAGGGCGACTCTCAAGACCTGGGCCTCCGACCTCGGCGGCCGTGTTCTTCCATGGAGTTGCCGGCCCACGAGGTCAGCGCATTGATATGCTCTGATGCGTTGTAGAAGAGAACACGACATGTCCAACACGCAATACGCATTCATCGACAAGGCCCGTGTGCCCGATCGCGCCGCTCTGCAGTCGTCGATCGATGCCCTGGGCTTCGACCTGAAGCTGCATCCCGAATTCTCGCCGTTCACGAGCGCAGGCTTTCTGCCCTTCGTCCTCAATGGCGAAGAGGGCCCGGGCTTCGAGATCTTCCATGAGTCCACCGACGATGTCGTCGGCGGCGACAAGCTCTTCCGCGCGCTGGCCGAAGGGCGCGACCACTGCATCAGCATGTGCTGGCGTGGCGACATGAAGGACCTGGCCTGCGTGATGATCGTCAGCTGCGCGCTGACGAAAGACTTCGGGGCCATCGTCACGTACGAAGGCGACGACCCAGAGCCTCTCGATGACATGCTCTTGGCCACGCAAGAGATCGTTCGCGATGCGCAGAGTGGCGAGTAGGCCGGCGTTCAGGCCTTTGCCTGCCTGGCCATCCACCAGCTGCGAACGCCATAGAACGCGCCGACGCTGAGCGGGCAAGCCCACAGGATGCCGTGCGCTGTCGCGCCGATGGGCCACGTTGCCACCGCGCCCAGCACGAAGAGCGAGGGCAGTGCCAGCGGCCTCTTCCCCCAGGCCCATGCGCGACACAGCTCGATCGCCACCACAGCAATGAGAACCGGGACGGCGAGCAGAACCGCGAGCGAGGCGCCGGTTCCCGGATCCATGTTGGGCAGGTACCCCATGGCGGCATTTGACTCCCGGCTGACGTTGGCGGAATGAGCTGCCGGTACCACGACCGCCAACCAGACGCCTGCACCCAGACACAGCAGGCGAAGTGCACCGCGAATGACGGCTCTGAAGTGGATGAGGCGGTTCACGTGATCTCAGGAGCAAGCTGGCCCAGACCGTATGGCGCGCTCCGCCCCGGCGAAGATCTCGGCGACAGCCTGGTTGCCGTCGACTCGGATCGCGAACTGCCTGTCGCCCGAAACGAGCACGATGGTCCGGTTGCTCGGGTCATTGGAGGCGTGCTGCTGGGCTTCCTCGATGCGCGATCCCAGCGAGCGCCGAACCTTGTCGAGGCTCGCGCCCACGCGGATGCCCGAGGGCGTGACCACGTTCGACTCACGTGTCTCGATCCGCACGATCTTCTGGTCCTCCGTCATGAACCGCAGTTCTTCGGACACGCTGTAATAGCTGCAGCCGACCTTCGCGACGCCTTTGGGGTTGGGCAGGTTCTTCCGCCCCAGCTTGGTCAGCAGCTGATGGGCCTGCGCAATGGGCATGCCGATCTGAACAGGCCCGTACGAATTCATCGTGAGGACCAGGTCGGCCGCGAAAGCGCTGGAGGAGGCGACCCACTGGGCCGCGACGAGTGCCGACAAGGCGAGAATTTTCATGATCTTGCAGGTGTCTGTTGATACAGGACGTCAGTCCGAAGAACGTATTTGACGCCAGACTGGACCATCGCCCCCTGATGGCGCAGCCGATGCGGGAATCCCAGCGCCATGCCCTGGACGGGCTTGACGGTTTCCCAACCGAAATCGGTGCTCCCGCCCTCGAAGTCATCGTTGAGATAGATCATGAAGGTCAGCACGCTCTCGCGATTCGGGCTCAGCCGGACCGTGCCGTCGAGGTGCCAGGTGAATTGCTGGCTCTGGTCATACCGGTAGAAGCGAAATCGCTCATTGAAGCCGCTGAGTGACCAACCATCGAGCTCGGCGGGCAGCGATGCGCTGGCGCGCGAGAAGAGGGTGTCGGCCAGGTCGCTGTCGTCGAAGATGATGCGATCGTTGTTGCGCGCGTCCTTGTACAGGCGCTCGCCGTCCTCGGTGCGGATCGCCGCTTCGGAATAGCCGATGCGCTCGCTTCGCGAGATGAAGCCCGCGCATTCTTCGGGCGTGAGGAAGCCCGGGATCGTGAAGACGCCGGCGCCTAGGCGGTTGAGATTCACTGGGGTCCTGGGTCCGTGCGGTGCTCGATGGGGCCGGATTGTCTCGCAATCAATGCGACGTGCTCCGCCAGCGCCCGCTCTGCCGGTCGCGCAATGCACCCACCTTGCCCTGCGCAGTCACGGTGTGGCCCATGTCGAAGAGCCATGAATCGGCTCCCGGACTGGTCCATGATGAGTTCATGAATGCCCCGCCCGCCAGCACCCTCCCGCCCCTGGACCCTTCGGCGGCCGAGCCCTACTACCGCCAGATCTACGACCGCTTGCGCGCCGCCATCGACGCCGGCGTGCTGAAGCCCGGCGACCGCATCCCGTCGGCCCGCGCGCTGATGAAAGAGCTCGGCCTGGCGCGCGGCACCATCGAGTCGGCCTACGGCCTGCTGGTCGCCGAGGGCTACATCCAGGCCCGTGGCCAGGCCGGCACCATCGTCTCGCCCGACCTGAAGCCGCGCGCGCCGCTGCCGCAAACGCCACCGCCTGCCAGTCCCCTCGCGGCCGAGCCGACCTTCCGGCCCGACACCACGCTGCCCTTCCAGATGGGCCTGCCCGCCCTCGATGCCTTCCCGCGCAAGATCTGGGCGCGCCTCGGCGCGCGCTGCGTGCGCGCGATGCAGCCCATCGACATGGCGCATCCCTCGGTGTACGGCCTGCCGGCACTGCGCACCGAGATCGCCGCCTACCTGCACCTGTCGCGCGGCGTCAGCTGCTCGCCCTCGCAGGTCTTCGTGACCACCGGCTATCGCCACACCCTGCAGTTGATCGGCCAGGCCTTGTTCAGGGCCGGCGACCGCGTCTGGCTCGAAGACCCCGGCTACCCGCCGACGCGCGAACTGCTGCAGCACATGGGCATCAAGCCCGCGCCGGTGCCGGTCGATGCCGACGGCCTCGTGGTCGACGAAGGCCTGCGGCGGGCGCCGCGCGCGCGGGGCGCGATCGTCACACCGTCGCATCAGGCGCCGCTGTGCGTGTCGCTCGCGCTGCCGCGGCGGCTGGCGCTGCTCGACTGGGCGGCGCGCAGCAAGGCCTGGATCGTCGAGGACGACTACGACGGCGAGTTCCGCTACGTCAGCCGCCCGCTGCCCGCGCTGCAAAGCCTCGACCGCGATGGCCGCGTGCTCTACGCCGGCACCTTCAGCAAGCTGCTGTTCCCGAGCCTGCGGCTGGCCTACCTGGTGGTGCCACCGGCACTGGTCGAACGCTTCGAGCAGATCAGCCAGGCCTTCGCCGGCGGCAGCCCGCAGCTGACGCAAGCCATCGTCACGGCCTTCATCACCGAAGGCCATTTCGCGCGTCACATCCAGCGCATGCGCCGGCTCTATGCCGAGCGCCGCGAAGCCGCGGTGGCCGGCCTCGAGAGCGTGCTGGGCCGGCACCTGCGGGTCGATCCGCAACCCGGCGGCATGCACCTGATCCTGCGGCTGCAGGCCCGGCGCTCCGACCGCAAGCTGTCGGCGCGCATGCGCGAGGCCGGTCTCTTCGCCGAAGCACTCACCGACTGGAGCTTCGAGCGCGATGGCCCGCCGGCGCTGCTGCTGGCCTTCACCAACATCGATTCGCGGCGCACCGCCGAGAACCTCGCCAGGCGCATCGTCGACCTGCTCTGATCATGGCCCAGTCCGCAAGGCGATTCTTGGCTCTTCTGTGGCGGGCCAAGACGGCGCACGATGGCGTCTTTCCATCCCACGACACACAAGGATCGTCATGAGCCATCGCATCGACTACGCCAAGGCCGCGCCCGAGGGCTACAAGGCCTACTTCGGCGTCTACACCGCCGTCCAGAAAAGCGGCCTGCCCAAGGAACTGATCGACCTCGTCTACCTGCGCGTCTCGCAGATCAACGGCTGCGCGTTCTGCATCGACATGCATTCGCGCGACCTGCTGAAGTCGGGCCTGTCCATCGACAAGCTGGTGCTGGTGCCGGGATGGCGCGAAGGCGGCGCATTGTTCAGCACCCGCGAACGCGCCGCGCTGGCCTGGGCCGAGACCGTGACCCGCGTCGCCGACACCGGCGTGCCCGATGCCGAGTACCAGGCCGCCACCGCCGAGTTCGACGAGAAGGAACTGGCCGACCTCACCTACGCCATCGGCCTGATGAACGCCTTCAACCGCCTCGGCGTCGCATTCCGCGCGACCCCCGCCGCAGCGGCCCAGGCAGCCTGAGATGGCCTGGCTGCTGCTCGTCATCGCGGGGCTGCTCGAGATCGCGTTCGCCTGGGGCATGAAGTCGTCCGAAGGCTTCACGCGGCTGATGCCGTCGCTGTTGACGGTGGCCACCGGCCTGACCAGCGTCGTGCTGCTGTCGCTCGCGATGCGCACGCTGCCGATGGGCACCGGCTATGCGGTCTGGACCGGCATCGGCGCGGCCGGCACGGCGATCGTCGGTATCGCGGTGATGGGCGATTCGGCGGCGCCGCTGCGCGTGCTGTGCCTCGCGCTGATCCTGGCCGGCGTGATCGGGCTGAAGCTGGTCGTCGACTGATGTCGAGCCCGGCGGGCAGAATAGGCGCTCTTCGTCCGTGGAGTACGCCTTGAGAACCCTTCCTCTGCTTCTTGTGCTGGCCGTCGCGCCGTTCTTCGTGGCGCGCACACAGTGAGCCGCATCAACGCCCGCGCGGTGGCGCTCGGCTTCCTGCTGACGATCGGGCTCGACACGCTGCTCGGCATCGCGCTGCTGCTGATGCACAGCGACGAGGTCACCGTCACCGGCCGCTCTGCCGAGCAGGTGTCGCAAGACCTGGCGGCGGTCACCAACAGCCCGAGCTTCCTGCTGTTCAACATCGTCTTCGGCAGCCTGACGACGATGGCCGGTGGTTTTGTCGCCGCACGGCTGGCGAAGCGCTATCCCTACTTCAACGGCTTCGCGGTCGGCGTGCTCGGCCTGGCCTTCGGGCTGCTCTTCTGGGGCAGCAACCCGCTGTGGTTCAACCTGTTCGCGCTGGCCACCGTGATTCCCACGGCGGTGCTCGGCGCCCACATCGCGGTGCGCTCAGTTGTACCGCGCGATCAGTGATGCTGCAGATTCGCCCGCTCGCCCCGACCGATTCCCTCCACGACCTGACCGGGCTGCTGCACCGCGCCTACGCCCGGCTCGGCGCGATGGGCCTGAACTACACCGCCGTCGACCAGACGCCCGAGGTCACCGCGCGGCGCATCGAGGGCGGCCAGTGCTACCTCGCCGAATGGGCGGGTGCGCTGGCCGGCACCATCGTCGTGAAGCCGACGTACACGGTGAACGAGTGCAGCTACTTCACCCGGCCGGGCGTCGCGGCGGTTCACCAGTTCGGTGTCGAGCCGACGCTGCAGGGCCACGGCATCGGCCGCGCGCTGCTCGCGCAATCGGAACGCTGGGCGCAGCAGCGATCGTTCCGCGAGCTGGCGATGGACACCGCCGAGCAGGCGACCCACCTGATCGAGCTCTACGGCCGGCTGGGCTACCGGCACGTCGACTGGGTGCAGTGGTCGGGCAAGGTGTATCGCAGCGTCGTGCTCAGCAAGCCGCTCAGCTGAGGCCGACCCGCTCGGCCAGCGCGACCGCATCCGCACCCGCCGGGTAGCGCAGTCGCCCGCTCGCATCGGTCGCGGCGCGCCACACCGCCTCGGCCACATCGGGTGCGGTGGTCACTGCCGCCGGATTCCCGAGCGACGCGAAGATCGCCTGCGCGAACGGCGCATAGGCCTCGGGAATCAAGCCCTGCATGCGCTCGGTGCCGTTCGCGGTGAAGCGCGTGCCGGGCCCGTACCCCGGCTCGACCAGCTTCACGCGCACGTTGAACGGCTCCAGCTCGAGCGCGAGCGAGGTGCTGAAGCCCTGGATCGCGGTCTTGCTCGCGGTGTAGGCCGCGACGAGCGGCATCGGCGCCATCGTCACGGTCGAGGTCACGTTGATCACCAGCCCGGCGCGGCGGCTGCGGAACTGCGGCAGCACCGCCTGCGCCATCGCCATCATCCCGAAGGTGTTGGTCTCGAAGATGTCGCGCACGGTGGCCATCGGCGTCACCTCGAACGCGCCGAAGAGGCCGAGGCCGGCATTGTTGACGAGCACGTCGATCGGCCCGGCGGCGTCGAGGGCGGCGGCGATGCTGTCGGGCCGCGTCACATCGAGCGGCAGCACGCGCAGGCGCTCGCCGGCGGGCAGCACATCGGTGCGGGGCGTGCGCATCGTGGCGACCACGTTCCAGCCTTGCGCATGGAAGTGGCGGGCGGTCTCGAGCCCGTAGCCGGAAGAGCAGCCAGTGATCAGGACGGTTTTCATTCGGGGCCTTGGTGGTGTGTTGACGATGGCGGAACGATACCGACGGGAGTCAGGACTCTCTACAATCAACAGTCCGATATTCGTTTGCAGGAGTCCGGCGATGGTGGATCCGCTCGCAGAGGTGATCGCGATGTTCCGGCCGCGCGCGGTGTACGCCAAAGTGATCAGCGGCGCCGGCGCGTGGGCGGTGCGCTATTCGAGCTTCGGCCAGCCGAGCTTCTGCACGATGCTCGAGGGCGAGTGCCTGCTGGCTGTCGATGGGCGGCAGCCGATCACGCTGGCGGCCGGCGATTTCCTGCTGATGCCGGCCACGCCCGGGTCACGATGTCGAGTGCCTCGCCGGCCGTTCCCGTCTTCGTCGATCCCCTGGCGCAGCCGGCGCCCGAAGGAGAGATCCGCCACGGCCTGCGCGACGGGCCGCCGGAGGTGCGCATGCTCGGTGGGTACTTCGCGTTCGATTCACCGGATGCGGCCTTGATGGTGTCGCTGTTGCCCAGCGTGCTGCATGTGCGCGGCGTCGAGCGGCTGCCGTTGTTGGTGCAGCTGGTGCGGGGCGAATCGACCGAGCAGCGAGCGGGCCGCGAGCTGATCCTGTCGCGGCTGGTCGAGGTGCTGCTGATCGAGGCGCTGCGCTCCGCGCCCGGCGACACGGCGCCGCCGGGCCTGCTGCGTGCACTGGCCGATGCGCGCCTGGCCACGGCGATCCGCGACATGCATGGCGAGCCCGCACGTGCGTGGACGGTGGATGAACTCGCGAAGCGGGCCGCGCTGTCGCGCTCGGTGTTCTTCGAGCGCTTCTCGCGCGCGGTGGGGCTGTCGCCGATGGCCTACCTGCTCGGCTGGCGCATGGCCCTCGCGAAGGAGCTGCTCGGCCGCAGCGGCGTCGCGATGGCCGAGGTCGCCGAACGCGTCGGCTACAGCTCGGCCAGCACCTTCAGCACGGCCTTCAGCCGGCACGTGGGGCAGGCGCCGGGGCGGTATGCGCGGCTGCAGTCGGCGGCTCAGCAGGGCTGATGTCGAACAAGGCCGCCGCGGCTGCACGCGGTTCGCGCCGAAGCCATGGTCGTTATGGACCGGTCGTCAGCGAGAGGGCTTGGCGATAGGCTTCGCCGCGCCGACGGCAGTGGGGTCGGATCCCAGCCACATCGTCTGTACGTCATTGACGTGCATACGTCTGAGACGTACATTGCCAATGTTCACCTTTGCCGAAACCCCGACCTTTGCCGCTGAAGCAGACAAGGTATGGACCGAAGACGAGCGGATCGACTTCTTCCGCTGGCTCGCAGCCAATCCGGAGGCGGGCGATCTGATTCCGGAGAGTGGGGGATGTCGGAAGGTGCGCTGGTCGCGTGCTGGCATGGGCAAGCGAGGCGGCGTCAGGGTCATCTACTTCGTTCGCCTGGCGTGCGGCGAGATCTGGATGCTTCTGGTCTATGCGAAGTCCGTGCGAGACAATATTCCCGCCCACTTGCTCAAGGCGATACGAGAGGAGATCGAACATGGCTAGCCGTCCTTCGTCGAAGCGAGCATCCGCCGGTGAGGCGTTGGGACTCAAGCTGTTGCAGTCAGTGCGCGAAATGAAGGCTGGGAGCGCCGCGCGCACGACGAAGGTCGAGCCGAACGAAGTGGTGCAGGCGCGTGAAAACACAGGCTTGTCGCAAGCCCAGTTCGCCGAGGCGTTGAGCATCTCCAAGCGCACGCTGCAGGAGTGGGAGCAAGGGCGTCGATCGCCATCGGGTGCTGCCCAGACCTTGATCCGCATTGCGATGAAGCACCCGGAAATCGTCCGCGAGGCACTTGCGTGAACGGGCTCCAGATCATGCGGAAGTTTCTTCGGTTCGCCGTTCAGATTGCCTTCGTCAGCGGCGTGCTGCAGGCCCCCTCAGCACAGGCCGATTCGTCGCCCCCTGCCCGCATTCAGGCACGGGCCAGCGAGAACGGGCAGTTCGTCGTGCGCGTCGTTCCGGGCCAGAGCATGGGCGATGTCTACGGCTATGGCGGCAGGCCCACGGGGCCGTTCGCGACGGCGGAGTGGCACCGGTTCGACGGCGTGTCGTATCGAAAGATCCACACGAGCTTCCTGTTGAACCCCATCGCGCCCATCGACATGGAGTTCACCAACCAGGGCGTGCTGGTGACCCTCGACAACTGGCACAACCGCGGGATCGGAAACATCAGACAAGGAGCTGGTGATCGACGACAGCATCGGCGGGCGATTCGTCGTCCAGCTGGACACCGGCGCCTTCAAGTACCTGCGGCAAGGCGGCAGCTGCCGTTGACGGCACGGCCCTGCGCCCTGGTTCCCTGGCCCCCGCCGGCACCCGCTCACCCACCCGCGACGCGCTCGGCGGGTGCCCGATCACCCGCTTGAACGCCCGGCTGAACGACGCCTCGGAGTCGTAGCCGAGCCGGTCGGCCGCCACCGCGATGCGCATGCCGTCGTTGGCGATCCAGTGCCGCGCCTGGAACATCTTCACCTTGGCCACGTACTTCGCCGGGCTCTCGCCCATCGTGCGCGTGAAGGCCTCGGCAAAGCTGGAGCGCGACGAGCCCATCAGGTCGGCCAGCATCGGCACGCTCCAGTCGCGCTCGGGCGACGCATGGATCGCCGCGATCACCTTGCCGATCTTCGGGCAGCGCACCGCCGCGATCCAGCCGGTGGAGTCGCTGCAGCCGCACTCGACCCACGCGCGGATGATGCTGGCCGCCAGCACGTCGGCCAGCCGCGCGAGGATGCCGCAGGCGCCGATGCGGTCGAGCGCCACCTCGCGTTCCATCGCCTCCAGCAGCGCCGGCACGGTGACGTCGCGCGTCGCGAGGTCGCCCGCATGCATCACGTCCGGCATCATCGTCAGCAGCGGGTGCAAGGGGTCGAGGTTGAAGCGCAGCGCGCCGCAGAACATCACGTCGGGCGGCACCGCGCTGTCGGCCTCGATGGCTGGCACGGCCGGCCCGATGTTCTCGGCCCCCACCAGGTAGATGTTGTCCGAGACCGCCACCCGCGCGAGCGAATCGATGTCGACCGCCGGCACGTCGGGCGCGCTGGCCAGGATGTGGAAGCTGCCGCGCGGCAGCAGCACCGCATCGCCCGGGTTCAGCCGCTTCCAGTCGGTCGACGGGGTGCGCAGCCAGCTGCCGCCGCTGCCGACGAAATGAAAGCGCGCCGCGCGCTGCGCCGGAAACGCGATCGCCCACGGCGCCCGCATCACGCAGCGGCCGTACTCCACGCCATCGAGCCGCAGCCCCAGCAGGATCTCGGTGAGTTGGTCACGGTCGGACAAAAAGTCATTCATTTCGGCTTTTCCGGCATTCAAACGCCGAGATCCTAGCCATAAGCTGTGTTCCCAGTCCACCACAAGGCCTTCCCCCGGCCTGCGCACCGTGTCTTCTGCCCCGATCGCCGCACTTCCCGATTCCCCGGCCGGCCACGCCGACTGGTTCGCCATCGCCTCGCTGACGCTGGGCGTGTTCGGTCTCGTCACGGCCGAGTTCCTGCCCGCGAGCCTGCTGACCGCGATGGCAGCCGACCTGGGCGTCACCGACGGCGCGGCCGGCCAGGCCGTCACGGCCACCGCGCTGGTCGGTGCGGTCGCCGCACCGTCGATCCCGCTGCTGACGCGCCGCATCGACCGCCGCATCGTCATGCTGGCGCTGACCGCGCTGCTGATGCTGTCCAACCTGATCGCGGCCACCGCCACCAGCCTGCCGGTGCTGCTGGTGGCGCGCGTGATGCTGGGCATCGCGCTCGGCGGCTTCTGGTCGATGTCGGCGGCGCTGGCGCTGCGGCTGGTGCCCGAGGCGCAGTTCGCGCGCGCGATGTCGGTGATCCTCACCGGGGTCTCGGTCGCCACCGTCGGTGCCGCGCCGATCGGTGCCTGGATGGGCTCGGTGTGGGGCTGGCGCAGCGCGTTCATCGCGGCCGGCGTCGTCAGCGTGCTGACGCTCGCGGTGCAGCTGTTCGCGTTGCCGGCGCTGCCGCCGCGCGACAACCCGAGCCTGCGCGTGCTCGGCGAGCTGCTGCGGCGCCCGCCGGTGCGCGTGGCGCTGCTGGCCGTGCTGCTGGTGGTGTCGGGTCACTTCGCGGGCTTCACCTACATCCGCCCGCTGATGGAGCACGTGACGCACCTGTCGGTGAGCGCGGTCTCGGCGGTGCTGCTGGGCTACGGCATCGGTGGCTTCTTCGGCAACTTCGCCGGCGGCTGGATCGCGCAGCGCAGCGAGCGCCATGCCATCGTGGCGGGTGGCGTGCTGATCGCGCTGCTGGCGGCCACGCTGCTGGTGGGCGGCAGCTCGATGTGGGTCACGGCGATTGCCGTGCCGCTGTGGGGCTTCGCGTTCGGCGCGTTCCCGGTGGGCTTCCAGACCTGGATCGTGCGGGCCGCGCCCGACCAGGCCGAAGGGGCCGGTGGCCTGCTGGTGGCGGCGTTCCAGATCGCGATCGCGAGCGGCGCCATCGGCGGCGGGCTGCTGGTCGACCACATCGGCGCGCTCGGCGGGCCGGCCTTCGCGGTGGCGGCGCTGACGCTGGGCACCTTGCTGACGCTGCGCCACGGGCCGCGGCCGGTGCGGGCTTGATCGCCATGGCCACCACCGACACCGCCAGCCGCCGCATCGTGCTTGCCGCGCATCCGCACGGCCTGCTGGCGGCGCACGATTTCCGGCTCGAGACGCAGCCGGTGCCCGAGCCGGGCGAGGGCCAGGTGCTGCTGCGCACGCTGTACTTGTCGATCGATCCGTACATGCGCAACCTGATGGAGCCGGTCGGCCCGGGTTACGCGCCGCCGGTGGCGATCGGCGCGGTGATGGTCGGCGGCACGGTGAGCCGGGTGATCGCCTCGCGGCACCCGCGCTTCGCGGTCGGCGAACTGGTGCTCGCGAACGCGGGCTGGCAGGAGCACGCGCTGTCGAACGGCGACGACCTGCTGGTGCTGGGCGACATGGCACGGCCGTCGCTCGCGTTGGGCGGCCTGGGCATGACGGGCTTCACCGCGCAGGTCGGGCTGGAAGACATCGGCCAGCCGCGCGCCGGGGAAACCGTGGTCGTGTCGGCGGCCACCGGTGCGGTCGGGTCGGTGGCGGGTCAGCTCGCCCGGCTGAAGGGCGCGCGCGTGGTCGGCATCGCCGGTGGCGCCGACAAGTGCCGGTACGCGGTCGACGTGCTCGGCTTCGACGCCTGCATCGACCGCCGCGGCGCGCAATTCGCCGAGCGCCTCGTCGCGGCCTGCCCGGCCGGCATCGACGTGTACTTCGAGAACGTCGGCGGTGCCGTCTTCGATGCGGTGTTGCCGCTGCTGAACATCGGCGCGCGCGTGCCGGTGTGCGGGTTCATCGCGCACTACAACGAAGCTGGCGCATCGACCGGGCCGGACCGCCTGCCGCAGGTGCACGCCGCGCTGCTGCAGAAGCGCATCCGCATGCAGGGCTTCATCGTGCTCGACCACTACGGCGACCACCAGGGCGAGCGCTTCGACACCTTCCGCCGCGAGATGGCGCAACGCGTCGCCGAAGGCGTTGTGACGCTGCGCGAGGACATCGTCGACGGGCTGGAGAACGCACCGGCCGCGTTGCGCGGGCTGCTCGAAGGGCGCAACTTCGGCAAGCTCGTCGTGCACGTGGCGCAGGACTGAGCCGCGGCGCTATTTCTGCAGCAGCGCCGCGATGGCGCGCGTCACCTCCGGCGTGGTCGGCGTGAACACCACCAGGCTCAAGCCGTCGGCCGCATCGACCGAGTAGGTCGAATACTCGAACGAGAGCGGCCCGGCGACCGGGTGCGTGATGCGCTTGTGGCCGACCCAATGCCGGCTCACCTCGTTCTCGGCCCACATGCGCCGGAAATCGGCGCTGCGCGCCTGCAGCTCGGCGGCGAGCGCGACGGCCTCGGCGGAGCCGCCGGTGCGGGCCACGTCGATGCGGAACACCGCGGCTGCGAAGCGCGCGTCCGATTCCCAGTCGGGCCAGCGCTTGCGGGCGGGCAGCTCGCCGAACAGGCGCCGCAGCAGGTTGCGCTGGTCGGGCGGCAATGCCGCGTAGTCGGTCAGCACCGTGGCGGCGGCCGTGTTCCACGCGACGATGTCCCAGGTCGGCGTCTTCACGACGGCGGGGCTGGTGGCGAACGAATCGAGCACGCGTTGCAGTGCTGGTGCCACCGCGGACGGCGGGGCCGGGTTGAGCGGCGGCGGCCGTTGCTGCGCGAGCAGGAACAGCATTTCGCGGCCAGCGGCATCGAGCTCCAGCGCGTGCGCGAGCCGCTCCAGCACTTCATCGGAAGGCGGGCCGCCGCGCCCCTGTTCCAACCACGTGTACCAGGTGATGCTCACCGCGGCGCGTGTCGCGACCTCTTCGCGCCGCAGCCCCGGCGTGCGGCGCCGGCCGGGCGTATCCGCGGGGGGCAGCAGCCGCGCGCGGCGGTCGCGCAGGAACGCGCCGAGCGTGAGGACGGGGTCCGGCAGGGTGTCAGCGCTCATGCCTGTTAGCTCTCATACCTGTATGCGCTCTCGGCTTTTCGTGGCCCGTGCAACGAAGGACAGTACGCCCCTTCATTCATCGGGAGTCAGTATGCGTGTATTCGTGACGGGAGCCACCGGCTTCATCGGGTCGGCCATTGCGCAGGAGCTGCAGGCCGCGGGGCACCAGGTGCTGGGCCTGGCGCGCAACGACGCGGCGGTCGCCAGGCTGGAGGCGATGGGCGTCGAGGCGCATCGCGGCGCGCTGGCCGACATCGACCGCCTCGTCGCCGGCGCGAGGGCCTGCGACGGCGTGATCCACATGGCCTTCATCCATGACTTCAGCGCGTACGGGGCGTCGGTCGAGGCCGACCTGCGCGCCGTCGACGCGATGACCCGCGCGCTGGAAGGCACGGGCAAGCCCTTCATCGGGACCTGCGGCACGGCGCTGCTGGCGGGCGGCCGCCTCGGCACCGAAGCCGATGCGCCGACGCCCGGCACTGCGGGCCACATGCGCGCCGCGTCGGAGGCCAAGGTGCTGGCCGCTGCCGCGATCGGCGTGCGATCGAGCGTGGTGCGGCTGCCGCCATCGGTGCACGGCGCGGGCGACCACGGCTTCGTGCCGATGCTGATCGACATCGCACGCCGCACCGGCTTTGCGGCGTATATCGGCGACGGCGCAAACCGTTGGCCGGCGGTGCACCGCCCGGATGCCGCGCGGCTCTACCGGCTGGCCGTCGAGGGCGCGAAGCCGGGATCGCGCCTGCACGGCGTGGCCGAGCAGGGCGTGCCGATGCGCGAGATCGCCGAGGCGATCGGCCGCGGTCTCGGCCTGCCGGTGCGCAGCCTCACGCCGGACGAAGCGCGCGCGCATTTCGGCTGGATGGCCGGCTTCGTCGCGATCGACAACCCGAGCAGCAGCGAAGTCACGCGCCAGGCACTGGGGTGGCAACCGAGCGGGCCGGGGTTGCTGGAGGACCTGCGGGACAGCGGGTACTTCAGCGCCTGACCGCGAACCCGATCGCCCGGTCCAGCAACTCCAGCCCCAGGTCGATCTCGCCGTCGCTCACCGTCAGCGGCGGCGCCACGCGGAACACGCCGCCCATCGCCGGCAGCTTGACGATGTTCATGCTGAGCCCGAGCTTCATGCACTCGCGCGTGATCGCCTCGCCGAGCTCGAAGGCCGGCTCCTTCGTGTCGCGGCTCTTGACCACCTCCAACCCGAGCAGCAGGCCGCGGCCGCGCACATCGCCGATGCATTCGTGCCGCGACTGCAGCCGCCGCAGCCCGTGCGCGAGCCGCTCGCCGGCCACGCGGGCGCGCTCGACCAGGCCGTCGCGCTCCACCACCTCCAGCACCTTCAGCCCGACCGCCGCCGGCAGCGGATCGGACACGTGCGTCGTGTAGAACAGGAAGCCGCGCGCATGGGCTTCCTCCTCGATCGCCGCGGTGGTCACCATGGCAGCCAGCGGCAGCCCGGCGCCCAGCGTCTTCGACAGCGTCAGGATGTCGGGCGCCACGCCGTCGCGCTCGCACGCGAACATCAGCCCGGTGCGGCCGACGCCGGTCTGCGCCTCGTCGAGGATCAGCAGCATGCCGCGCTCGACGCACTTCTGCTTCAGCGCCGCCATGTAGCCCGGCGGCAGCTCGAGGATGCCGCCGCTGCTGAGGATCGGCTCGGCGATGAAGGCCGCCAGCGCGCCGGTGGATTGGCGATCGACCTGCTCGAAGCCGTCGTCGAGCTCGCGGCGCCAGTCGAGCGTGCCATCGGGGTGGGTGAAGCGCGGCCGGTACGCATTCGGTGCCGGAATGGCCATCGAGCCGACCGAGGCCGGCCCGTAGCCCTTGCGGCCGGCGCTGTAGGTGGCCGACGCCGCGGCCCCCGTCATGCCGTGCCATGACTGCGTGAAGCCCACCACCTCGTGCCCGCCGGTCACCAGCTTGGCCATGCGCAGCGCGGCCTCGTTGGATTCGGCCCCGGTGCTCAGCAGCAGGCAGCGTTCCAATCCGGGCGGTGCGTGCTGTGCGATCTTCGCCGCGAGTGCCACGACCGGGCGCGACAGCATCCCGCTGAACAGGTGATCGAGCGAATGGATCTGCTCGGTGACGACCGCGGCGATGTCCGGGTGCGAGTGCCCGAGCACCGCGCTCATCTGCCCCGACGTGAAATCGAGGATCGCCCGGCCGTCGGCGTCGTACACGAAGCTGCCCTTCGCGCGCTCGATGATCAGCGGCTCGAAGCTGCCGCCATAGCGGATCAGGTGCTGGCGCGCCTGCTGCCAGAACTGCGGGTCGTCGTTCCTGCTCATGATGGTGATGGCCTCGTGGTGGAGTTGTGGCATCTTGCGCACCRGCGGGCGCTTCGTGAAGCGAATAGTTTTGGAACGAGCCATCAGGAGAATTCATACCGTGGGCCAGTCACTCGACATCGACCTGCTGCGCAGCTTCGTCGCCATCGCCGAGACCGGCGTGCTGGGCCAGGCGGCCGCGCGCGTCGGGCGCACGCAGTCGGCGCTCAGCATGCAGATGCAGCGGCTGGAAGGCGTGGTCGAGCAGCCGCTGCTGTTTCGCACCGGGCGCGGCGTCACGCTCACCGCGGCCGGCGAGCGGCTGCTGGCGCACGCGAGGCAGCTGCTCGCGCTGCACGACGAGACGCTCGCCGAGCTGCGCGGCGAGCAGCTCTCGGGCGTGCTGCGCTTCGGCTGCCCGGACGACTATGCAGTGGTGTTCCTGCCGCACCTGCTGCGTGGCTTCGCCAGCCTGAACCCACGCGTGCAGCTGGAGGTGGTGTGCGCGCCGACGCCGCGCCTGCGCGAACTGCTGGCGCGGCATGCGATCGACCTCGCGCTGGTGTCGGTGACAGGTCACGTGGAGGGCAGCGACGTGATCCGCCGCGAGCCGCTGGTGTGGGTGGGGCAGCGCGGCGGCAATGCCGCATCGCTCGACCCGCTGCCGCTTGCGCTCGGCGCGCCGGATGCGTTCGACCACCAGGCGCCGCGGCAGGCGCTCGATGCCGCGGGCCGGGCCTACCGGCTGGCCTGCGCGAGCAGCAGCCTGGCCGGGCTGGTCGCGATGGTGCGGTCGGGCCAGGCCATCACGGTGCTGACGCAGACCGCCGTGCCCGACGACCTGCAGGTGCTGCCGGCCGATGCCGGGCTGCCGGTGCTGCCGACGGTCGGCATCGCGCTGGCGTTCGACCGCGAGCAGCCGTCGGCGCTGGTGTCGGCCTTCGGGGCGCATGTGCGGCAGGCCCTGCCGCTCGCGTAGGGCGGCGATCCGGCCGGCTACAGTTTCGACTCCACCCCGACGGAGCCCACCTTGCACACCGGCACCTGCCTCTGCGGCACCATCCACTACGAGATCGACGGCCCGATCGGCGCGGCCGTCTACTGCCACTGTTCGCGCTGCCGCAAGGCGAATGGCGCGGCCTTCGCGGTGACCGCGCCGGTCGCAGCGAAAGACCTGCGCTTCGTCGCGGGCGAGGCCGCGCTGAAGATCTTCAGCACCGCCGAAGGCATCCACCGCGTGTTCTGCGCCGAGTGCGGCTCGCCGATCCTGAGCCGGCGCGACTCCGCGCCCGACGTGGTCCGGCTGCGCGTCGGCAGCCTGAACACGCCGCTGCCGCAGGCGCCGTCGGCCCACATCTTCGTCGGCTCCAAGGCCGAGTGGTTCGAGATCCACGACGGGCTGCCGCAGCACGCCGAGCGGCTGGCGTAGGAACGGGCACCGCATGCACGACGACCACCAGTTCTGGTTCCGCTCCGACCTGTTCCGTATCGACCCCCACGAAGACGAGCAGACGAATCCGCACTGCTACGGCCGCGAGTTGGCCGCCTGGATCAAGGCGCGGTTCACCGAGCTCGACTACACGCCGGAAGACGTGATCACCGAGGACTGGGGCTGGTGCGTGATGCTCGACCGCAGCGACGGACTGCTGTGGATCGGCTGCGGCAACGTGTGGTTGCCGGACCTTCTCGGCAAGATGAGTGAAGCGCAGCGGGCCGCGTTCGTCCCCGACGGCGCGTCGATGAAGTGGACCGCCTTCGTGGGCTTCGACCGGCCGATGTGGTCGCTGCGCTTCGCCAGGCGGCGTGCAGCGATCCAGCGTCTCGCGCAAGAGGTCGCGAAGGCGGCCTCCCGGCTGGAGGCCGTCCTGCGGGCCGAGCGCCGGATCTCGCTCGTCCCGGAGGAAGACTGATCAGTTCGTCGAGCTGCTCGCCGACGAAGCCGGTGGCGACGGCGGGGTCGGCGTCGGCTTGAACAGCGCGGTGGCCTGCCACGTGCCGGTGTCGTCGCTCGCCGGGCCGGCCAGCGTGCCCGACAGGTTGCCGTCGGCCGCCAGCGTGCCGGTGCCGGTGAGCACCGTGCTGCCGGCCGTCAGCTTCAGTGTCAGGCTGCCGTCGGCGGCTTGCGTGCCGGTCACGTCGTAGACCGTCTTGCGGGCGTGCTGCTTGCCGCCATGGCTGCCCCAGGGCGTGATGCTGCTCGCGTCACCGCCGGCCGCTGTCACCTTCTCCTGGTAGCTGGTCACCAGCGCGGTGGTGTCGGTCCGGAACTGCTCGGTGCGGGTCTTCACCGCATCGATGAAGGTCTTGATCGCGGCCCGCTGGGCCTCGTTCAGGCGGCGGCCGGCATCGGGCGTCGCGGCGGCCTCGAGCGCCGTCTTCAGCGTGGCCTGCAGCGCCTCGACATCGGTCTTGTATGCGGTCTTCAGCGCTTCGAGCGCGGTGGCGAACTCGGCCTGCAGCGCAGTCACCGCATCGCTCGGCGTGGCGGTCAGCTTGCCGCCGATCAGCTTGCCGGTGAGGGCGGTGCTGCCGTCGTCCTGCGCGACGCTCTGCAGCACCAGCGTGCCGTCGAGGGCCTGGCCGGCATCGGTGCCGGCGGCGATCTTGGCCGCGAAGGTGTACAGCGCGGCCTCGACATGGCTGCCGTTGAAGCGGCTGCCTTCGCCGGTGACGGTGCGCACCGACAGGCCGGCGGCCGACTCGCTGACGGTGACCGATGCGGCCGAGGCCGATTCGCCGTCGGCGCTCTTGTCGGCGCCGCCGCAGCCGAAGAGCAGGGCGCTGGACAGGGCCAGCGCGGACCATTGGAATGCGGACGTGGGCTTCAGCAACTTCATGAGTGACAACTCCTCTGATGCGTTCTTGGATGAAGCGCACTGCATGGAGCGGTGCGCCGGTGGGGACTGCCGGCGCAATGTAGGTTGGCGATTGCACGCTGTCGCGGCTTCGTAAGCTGCATCGGCCTGCACTTACCAAATGCACGGAAAGTGGTGGAGCCGCTTACGCGCGGCACTGAATTCACACGACTGTGTCGCCGTTGAAATGATCCGTCACCCCGTGGGTCCATCCCGGCACGTTGACGAAGTAGCGCACGGCCTTGCCCTGGCCTGTCGTCCACAGCAGGCCGTGCCGCACCAGGTCGGCCAGGTCGCGGGTCGCTGTCGGCTTCGAGGTGCCGGTGAGCTTGATGTACTTGTCGGCATTCAGGCCGCCGAGGAAGCCGCCGTCGCCGTCGTCGAGCAGCCGCTGCAGGACCTTGCGCTGGCGCTCGTTGAGTTCGAGGTGGGCGTGCCCTTGCCAGAACCTGGCCTTCTCGATCGCGCGGTCGATCACCTGGCTCGAGCGCTCGCAGGCCAGCGCGAACTGCTGTGCGAACCACAGGACCCAGTCGGTGGCGTCGCCGTTGCCGCGCTGGGCGGCGTTCAGCGCGTCGTAGTAGCCCTTGCGCGACGCGAGGAGCTGGCGCGACAGGCTGTACAGCCGCACCGGAACGCGATGGTCCTGTGCGATCGCCATGTCGACGACGGCGCGGCCGACGCGGCCGTTGCCGTCTTCGAACGGATGGATGCTCTCGAACCACAGGTGGGCCAGCGCCGCTCGCGCCAGCCCGTCGAGCACGGGCAGGCGAGCCGGCTGCGGCGTGGTCTTCGCGAACCACGCGAGGAAGCGGTCCATCTCCTTCGCGACCCGGCGCGACGGCGGGGCTTCGTAATGAACCACCTCCTTGCCGGGCGGGCCACTGACGATCTGCATCGCCTCGGCGTGGTCGCGCCAGCGGCCCACGGCAATGCGCCGCAGGCCACTCGTTCCGCCAGGAAACAACGCCGATTGCCAGCGCTGCAGGCGCTCGCCATCCAGTGGCGTGTCGAACCCGTTCATCGCGTCGTTGAGCACCTCGACCAGGCCATCGACATGGCGATCACGAGGCCCTGTCGTCGCGAGGCCGAGCCGGCGCATCACCGACGAGCGCACGGCCGCAGGGTCGAGCCGTTCGCCTTCGATCGCGGCGGTGGCGATCACTTCGTCTTCCATCAACTCGCGGGCGACCTGCCCGTCGCGCTCGATGCCGATCGCCTGCGCCTTGCCCTCCACCAGGCCCTGCATGCGGCGCGCATGCGCCAGTGCCGGCCCGACCCGTGCGGGGTCGAAGCTCAGCGCGGGCCACGCCGGCTGCTGCCAGACATAGAGGGGCTTGGTGGAAACCATGAGCCGCATTCTAGGCGATTCGGCTCAAATAGTGAGCCGCAAATCTGGATTTGCGGCTCACGCGGTGCCGGCCGCCATTCGATGTGGCACACGGCTTGCAACCCCGTCGGTCTTCTGCCAGAGAACACGAATATGTCGTTGAGATCATGTTTGCAAGCGCTTCGCTGAGGCGCCTGCGGCGATGACCTGGTCCATCATTGCGCGCGACGGCCAGGGGCGTTTCGGGGTCGCGATCGCGAGCCGCTTCCTCGCCGTCGGTGCGTTGTGCGCACCATGACGGCGCTGCTCGAGGTGCGCCAGCTGCGCACGCTCTTCAAGACCGACGACGGCGAGTTCGCCGCGGTCGATGGCGTCAGCTTCGAGGTGCAGGCCGGCCGCACGCTGGCGATCGTCGGCGAATCGGGCTGCGGCAAGAGCGTGACCTCGCTGTCGATCATGGGCCTGGTGCCGTCGCCGCCGGGGCGCATCGCCGGCGGCTCGGTCCGCTTCGAGGGCCGCGAGCTGGTCGGTGCGCCGGCGCAGGCGCTGCAGGACCTGCGCGGCAACGGCATGGCGATGATCTTCCAGGAGCCGATGTCGTCGCTGAACCCGGTCTTCACGATCGGCGAGCAGATCGTCGAGGGCCTGCTGCGCCACCGCCGCATCGGCCGCGCCGAGGCCCGCGAACAGGCGCTGGCGATGCTGCGCAAGGTGCGCATCCCGGCACCGGAGCAACGCTTCGACGAGCATCCGCACCAGCTCTCGGGCGGCATGCGCCAGCGCGCGATGATCGCGATGGCGCTGGCCTGCGAGCCGCGGCTGCTGATCGCCGACGAGCCGACCACCGCGCTCGACGTGACGATCCAGGCGCAGATCCTCGCGCTGATGCGCTCGCTGCAACAGGAGACCGGCACCGCCGTCATCCTGATCACGCACGACCTCGGCGTCGTCGCCGAGGTGGCCGACGAGGTGGTCGTGATGTATGCCGGGCGCATCGTCGAGCGCGCGCCGGTGCAGGCGCTGTTCGAAGCGCCGCAGCACCCGTACACGATCGGCCTGCTCGGCTCGGTGCCGCGGCTCGACGGCGAGCGCACGCGGCTCGCGTCGATCGACGGCCAGGTGCCGAGCCCGCTGCGCCGCCCGCCGGGCTGYGGCTTCGCCGAGCGCTGCCCGTTCGCCGAGCCGCGCTGCCGCGAGGCGGCGCCGGAGTTGTACGAACTGGCACCGCGCCATGAGGCGGCGTGCTGGAGGGCACCGTTGCCATGAGCGATCCCATCGGCGATCCGTTGTTGAAGGTGGACGGCCTGGTCAAGCACTTCCCGGTGCGCCGCGGGCTGTTCGGGCGTGCGAAGGGCGCGGTGCGCGCGGTCGACGGCATCGACCTCACGATCGCGCGCGGCGAGACGCTCGGCGTGGTCGGCGAATCGGGCTGCGGCAAGTCGACGCTCGGCCGGCTGGTGCTGCGGCTGATCGAGCCGAGCGCGGGGCAGGTGCGGTTCGACGGGCAGGATCTCGGCGCGCTCGATGCCGCCGCATTGCGCGCGCAGCGCCGCGCGATGCAGATCATCTTCCAGGACCCGTTCTCGTCGCTGAACCCGCGCATGACGGTCGGCCAGACGCTCACCGAGCCGCTGATGCTGCACGGCCTGCACACCGGCCGGCACCGCGAGCGCGTGGCCGAGCTGCTGCACACCGTGGGCCTGGCGCCCGAGCATGCGCAGCGCTTTCCGCACGAGTTCTCCGGCGGCCAGCGCCAGCGCATCGGCATCGCGCGGGCGCTGGCGGTCGAGCCGAAGCTGATCGTCTGCGACGAGGCGGTGTCGGCGCTCGATGTCTCGGTGCAGGCGCAGGTGGTGAACCTGCTGCAGGACCTGCAGCAGCGCTTCGGCATCGCCTACCTCTTCATCGCGCACGACCTGGCGGTGGTCAAGCACATCGCGACGCGCGTCGCGGTGATGTACCTCGGCCGCGTCGTCGAGCTGGCCGACAAGCGCACGCTGTTCGCGGCGCCGCGCCACCCGTACACGCAGGCGCTGCTGTCGGCGATTCCGGTGCCCGAGCCGGGCCTGCTGCGCCAGCGCGTGCTGCTGGCCGGCGACGTGCCGAGCCCCGTCAACCCGCCGGGCGGCTGCCACTTCCACACGCGCTGTGCGCATGCGCGCGAGCGCTGCGCGCAAGAGGCGCCGGCCCTGGAGCTGCACGACGGCCAGGCGGTCGCCTGCCACTTCTGGCGCGAGCTGCCGGCGCTTGCGCCGCTCAAGCCCGCGGCCGCCACCACGCCGGCCAGCATCCGCCTCGCGCGCCTGCAGGCCGCCTTCATCCAAGCCACCCCTTGATCTGTTCCTGGAGTTCACGATGACGTATCCGATGACCCGATGGATCCCCGCGCTGCTGCTGGCGGCCGCGCCGCTGCTCGCGCCGGCGCAGACGCTGCGCGTGGGCCTGGCCGAAGACCCCGACGTGCTCGATCCGTCGCTCTCGCGCAGCTTCGTCGGCCGCGTCGTGTTCAGCGCGCTGTGCGACAAGCTGTTCGATGTCGACGAGAAGCTCGCGATCCAGCCGCAGCTGGCCACCGGCTACGAGTGGTCGGCCGACAGCAAGACGCTGACGCTGAAGCTGCGCCCGGGCGTGACCTTCCACGACGGCGAGAAGTTCGATGCCGCGGCCGTCAAGTTCAACATCGAACGCCACAAGACGCTGCCCGGCTCGAACCGGCGCGGCGAGCTGGCGCCGGTCGCGACGGTCGACGTGGTGGACCCGCTGACGGTGAAGCTGAACCTGTCGGCACCGTTCTCGCCGCTGCTCGCGCAGCTGGCCGACCGCGCCGGCATGATGGTCTCGCCGAAGGCGGCGCAGGCGGCCGGCGACAAGTTCGGCACGAAGCCGGTGTGCGCCGGGCCGTTCAGGTTCGTCGAGCGCGTCGCGCAAGACCGCATGGTGTTCGAGCGCTGGCCGCAGTACTGGAACAAGGACGCGATCCACTTCGACAAGATCGTCTACACGCCGATCCCCGACGCGACGGTGCGGCTGGCCAACCTGAAATCCGGCCAGCTCGATTTCATCGAGCGCGTCGCCTCCAGCGACATGGAGAAGCTGCAGTCCGACAAGAAGCTGAAGACCTCGCGCATCACCGAGATCGGCTACCAGGGCATCACGATCAACCTGGCCAAGAGCGACAAGGCGAAGCAGAACCCGCTGGGCCGCGACGCCCGCGTGCGCGAGGCCTTCGAGCTCTCGCTCGACCGCCAGGGCATCGCGCAGGTGGTGATGGACAACGAGGCGACGGTGGGCAACCAGTGGGTCGCGCCGGGCAACGCCTGGTACGCGAAGAACGTGCCGGTGCCCAGGCGCGACATTCCTCGCGCCAAGGCCCTGCTGAAGGAAGCCGGCATCCCGAACCCGAGCTTCACGCTGGTGGCGCCGACCACGTCGGACGCGCAGCGCCTGGCGCTGGTGGTGCAGGCGATGACGCGCGAGGCCGGCTTCGACGTGAAGATCCAGGCCGCCGAGTTCGCGACCTCGCTGAACATGGCCGACAAGGGCGACTTCGAGGCGCTGGTGCTGGCGTGGAGCGGCCGCGCCGATCCGGACGGCAACCTGTTCAGCTTCCACGGCTGCAAGCAGCCGCTGAACTACGCCGGGTATTGCGATGCCGAGACCGATGCGCTGCTGACCCGCTCGCGCGAACTGCGCGACCCCGCCGAGCGCAAGAAGGTGTTCGAGCAGATCGCCGCCCGCGTGCTGAAGGAGCGCCCGATCGTCTACCTGTACCACCGCAACTGGCTGTGGGCCTACAACGCGAAGCTCGGCGGCGTGCGCAACGTGCCCGACGGCCTGCTGCGCGTCAGCGGCCTCAAATTCGCGCCGTGACCCGCTGATGTTCGAGTACCTCGTCAAGCGCGTCGCGACGCTGCTGCCGACGCTGCTGTTCGTCTCGATGCTGATCTTCGGGCTGCAGCAGCTGCTGCCCGGCGACCCGGCCAAGATCCTGGCCGGCGAAGACCAGGATCCGCAGGTGGTGGCCTACCTGCGCGCCAAGCTGCATCTCGACGAGCCGCTGCCGCTGCGCTATGCCCGCTGGGTGGGCGGCGTGCTGCAGGGCGACCTCGGTGAATCGGTGCGCAACCAGCAGCCGGTGCTCGAGCTGATCCTGCAGAAGCTGCCGGTGACGGTGGAGCTCGCGCTGCTGGCGATGGCGATCGCGCTCGCGATCGGCATCCCGTCGGGCATCGTCTCGGCGGTGGGGCGCGGCACGGCCTGGGACTGGGCGGCCAATGCGTTCGCGCTGTGGGGCATCTCGACGCCGAACTTCTGGCTCGGCATCCTGATGATCCTGCTGTTCTCGGTGCAGCTCGGCTGGCTGCCGGCCTCGGGCTACGTGAGCCCGTTCGAGGACCTGGGCGCGAACCTGGCTGCGATGATCATGCCGGCCTTCGTGCTCGGCAACGCGATCGCCGCGGTGCTGATGCGCCACACGCGCAGCGCGATGCTGCAGGTGATGTCGGCCGACTACGTGCGCACCGCGCGCGCCAAGGGCCTGAGCGAGCGCACCGTGGTGCTGAAGCACGCGCTGCGCAATGCGCTGACGCCGATCATCACGCTGGGCGCGCTGGAGCTGGGAACGCTGCTGTCAGGCGCGGTGCTCACCGAGCAGGTGTTCACGATCCCGGGCTTCGGCAAGCTGGTGGTCGATGCGGTGTTCAACCGCGACTACGCGGTGGTGCAGGGCGTGGTGCTCGTCACCGCCAGCACCTACATGCTGCTCAACCTGCTGGCCGACCTGGCCTACTTTGCGGTCAACCCGCGACTGAGGCGCTGACGATGGCTGCCGTGCTTCCTCTCCCCGTTGCGCCGCGTTCCGAGGCCGGCCCGTGGCGCCGCGCCTGGCGCCGGCTGAAGCGCCGCCGCGGCGCGCTGCTCGGCCTCGCGGTCGTGCTGCTCTTCATCGCGATCGCCTTCTTCGCGCCGTGGTTCGGCCTGCAGGATCCGGTCGCCACCAGCTGGAGCGCGATCCGCAAGGCGCCGAGCGCCGAGCATTGGTTCGGCACCGACGAGATCGGCCGCGACGTGCTGTCGCGCGTGGCGTGGGGCACGCGCGCGTCGCTGCTCGCCGGGCTGGTGTCGGTGAGCATCTCGCTGCTGCTGGGCGTGCCGATCGGGCTGGCCGCGGGCTTCCTCGGCGGGTTCGCCGATGCGCTGATCTCGCGCATCACCGATGCCTTCCTCGCGTGCCCGTTCCTGATCCTGGCGATCGCGCTGGCGGCCTTTCTCGGGCCGAGCCTCTCCAACGCGATGATCGCGATCGGGGTGTCGGCGACGCCGATCTTCGTGCGGCTCGCGCGGGCGCAGGTGCTGAACGTGAAGGTCGAGGATTACATCGAGGCGGCGCGTGCGGTCGGCAACCCGCCGTTGCGCATCGCGTTGCGACATGTGCTGCCGAACATCACGCCGCCGGTGATCGTGCAGGCGACGCTCGCGATCGCGTCGGCGGTGATCGCCGAGGCCAGCCTGTCATTCCTCGGGCTCGGGCAGCAGCCGCCGGCGCCGAGCTGGGGCAGCATGTTGAATACTGCGAAGAACTATGTCGACTCGGCCCCGTGGATGGCGATCTGGCCGGGCGTGTCGATCTTCCTGCTGGTGCTGTCCTTCAACCTGCTCGGCGACGGGCTGCGCGATGCGCTGGATCCGCGCCAGCGATGATGAATTCCCGGATTGGCATCCGGGCTACGGGGCTCCCTATGAACTTTGACTGGACGAATCCCTACCCCACCATCCGCAGCCCGCTGATGGCCCGCAACGTCGTCGCGACCTCGCAGGCGCTGGCTTCGCAGGCCGGGCTGCGCATGCTGCTGAAAGGCGGCAATGCGGTCGATGCGGCGATTGCCGCGGCGGCCGCGTTGACCATCGTCGAGCCGGTGTCGAACGGGCTCGGCAGCGACAACTTCGCGATCCTGTGGGACGGCAAGGCGCTGCACGGGCTCAATTCGTCGGGCGTCGCGCCGGCCGCGTGGACGCCGGACTACTTCCGCCGCAAACACGGCGACAAGATGCCGATGCGCGGCTGGGACGCGGTGACCACGCCCGGCGCGGTGGCGGGCTGGATGGCCTTGTCGGAGCGCTTCGGCAAGCTGCCGTTCGCCGACCTGCTGGAGCCGGCGATCGAGCTGGCCGAGCGCGGCCATGGCGTCGGCCGCATCGTCTCGGACAAGTGGGGTCGCCAGGTGCCCGGCCTGCAGGACCAGCCCGGCTATGCCGAGGCCTTCATGCCGCGCGGGCGTGCACCGGAGCCCGGCGAGCGCTTCGTGTTCGCGGCGGCCGGAGCCACGCTGCGGCAGATCGCGCTGACGAAGGGCGAGGCGTTCTACCGCGGCGAGATCGCCGAGAAGCTGGTGGCGCACGCGAAGGCGCACGGCGGCAGCATGGCGCTGGCGGATCTTGCGAACTTCCGGCCCGAGTGGGTCATGCCGATCCGCAAGGATTTCGCCGGCCACACGGTGCACGAGATCCCGCCGAACGGGCAGGGCATCGCCGCGCTGATGGCCATGGGCATGCTGGAGCGGCTCGACCTGGCGCGGTACCCGGTCGACAGCGTCGAGTCGCAGCATTTGCAGATCGAGGCGATGAAGCTCGCGTTCGCCGACACCTACCGCTGGGTGGCCGACGCGCGCGCGATGACCGAGGTGACGGCCGACGACCTGCTGAGCGACGGCTACCTCAGCGAGCGCGCGAAGCTGATCGACCCGAAGCGCGCCGGCGACCCGGCGCACGGCACGCCGCCTGCGGGCGGCACCATCTACCTGAGCGCGGCCGACGAGCGCGGGATGATGATCAGCCTGATCCAGTCCAACTACATGGGCTTCGGCAGCGGCGTGGTGGTGCCGGGCACCGGCGTGAGCCTGCAGAACCGCGGCTATGGCTTCACGCTGGACGAGAAACACCCGAACGTGGTCGCACCGGGCAAGCGGCCGTTCCACACCATCATCCCCGGCTTCCTGACGCGCGACGGCCAACCGCAGATGAGCTTCGGCGTGATGGGCGGCAACATGCAGCCGCAAGGCCACCTGCAGACGCTGGTGCGCATGCTGGTGCACCGCCAGCAGCCGCAGGCGGCCTGCGATGCGCCGCGCTGGAAGGTAGGCAACGGGCGGGCAGTGGATTTCGAATCGACGATGGCACCGGCGCTGGTCGATGGGCTGAAGGCACTCGGCCACCGCTTCGAGCCGACGCCCGATGCGTACATGGACTACGGCAGCGGGCAGTTCATCTGGAAGCTGAGCGATGACCTCGAAGACGGCTACGTCGCGGCCAGCGATTCACGGCGGGACGGGCAGGCGGCGGGGTATTGAGTGAAGGCCCGGCGGTTGCAAAGAAACACCGTTCGCCCTGAGCTTGTCGAAGGCCCCGCACGCTTCGGGCACAACCCTTCGACGGACGGGCCTTCGGCAAGCTCAGTCCCTGCTCAGGGCGAACGGAGCGTCACGCGCTCACCCCTTCAACCACGCAATCAACTCCCCATCGATCAACTGCTCGTTCAACTCCTCGTCCGACTGCGCGACGAACTTGCGCAGGTTGTGGATGGCCTTGAAGCCGGTGTTGCCGAACTGGTCGCCGATGCGATCGAGGAACGGGAAGGTCGAGCCCTGGTTCGAGATGCCGAGGAACAGGAAATAGACCTGGTCCTGCCGCTGCTCCGATTCGCGCAGCACGCGCATCGTGCGCTCCTTGTCGGCGTTGTCGCCGTCGGTCGCGACGATCACCAGCGAGCGCTTCTTCGCGACGGGGATCACCTCGTCCTTCTGCCCCATCAGACGGCCGAAGAAGCCCGCCTTCTTCTCGATCGGGCCGGCCCAGCCGAAGTGCTTCAGCATGCGCTCCAGCAAATGCGAGTAGTCGGTGCCGCCGTTCCAGCCCGGCACCTTCGCGATGATGTTGTTCGCGACGTAGCCGTCGTAGTTGCCCGCGTCGACCGAGCCCACGTCGTGCACGCCGTTCGCACCCGACGAGAAGGTGAAGACATCGACCTTCCTGTCCGGATCGAACGCCAGGCCCCAGGGCACCAGCCGCGTCAGCAACTGGTCGGTGATGCCGGCGCGGTGCTCGTCCTCGAACGAGCCGGAGACGTCCAGGCCGAAGCCGACCTCCAGCGCGGGGGGCTGGGTGACGCCGGCCTTCTCGAGGCTCAGGACCAGCGTGCGGGCGGACTTTTCGAGGTTCAGGGTCAAGGCCATCAGAGGGCTCGCTTCAGGGTTTGCAGGATGTCGTGGAGTTTCTCGGCCGCGAGGAAACGCTGGGTCTCGCTGGGCCGCGAGGCCAGGCCGGCCAGCTGGGCGTGGACCGCGGGCAGCTTCAGCAGCACGCCGTCCTGCACCCAGGTCATCAGCTCCTGCAGGCGGCTCGCGTCCTGCGCCAGGTGCAGGCGGTGCTCCTGCAGCATCGCCTGCGAGCCGGTCAGCGACGTGAGGCGGGCCAGCAGCAGGCCGCCCGCGTCGGCGCCGAGGTGGTCGAGCAGGTATTCAGCGGCCAGCGCGCTCGCTTCCAGCCGCTGGCCGCAGGCCAGCACCGGCTGCCGCAGCAAGCCGAGCGCCTGCAGCTGATCGGACAGCGCCGCACGAGAGGCGCCGAGCAGCGCCTCGAGCTGCGCGACCTCGGCTTCGTGCCCCGCCCACACGGCAGCGGCCGGCTTGCGGAAGAAACCGCCGTCCAGCGCTTCGAGCACGTCCGACAGCAGCTCGTGCAGCCGGCGCAGGTGCTGCGGCACGCTGCGCGTCGTGGCCTCTTGCGCAAGCTGCAGGCGCTGGCGGATGAGCGCGGCGAGTTCTTCCTGCTCGGGCATGCCGAAGCGCAGCCAGCCGCTCGCATCGAGGCTTTGCACGTGCAGGCCCGCCAGCACGCCCTGCGTGCGCTGCAGCGCCGCGGCCTCGGCGTGCGGAAAGCGGCGTGCGAGCTCGGTCAGCGGCACCTCCACCGGCTTGCGCTGCACGCCGGGCAGCGCCGAGGCGGCGAAGACGGGGGGCGCGGCAACGACCGGAGTCGCCGGCGCCGATGGCATCGCCGTGACCGTCCGCGTGGACCCAGGCAGCACCGACCCCGGCAACACCGTCGGCTTGACGGTTCCCGGTGCCGGCGCGGGTTCGGGCCCACCCGCCCCGCCGATCACGGTGACCTTGATGCTCATGCCATGCGCCAGCCGCGCAGTCTCACGAGCGCCGCATCACGAGAAGTGGCCCAGCACCTGGTTGAAGTCGCTGTTGAAGCCGACCCCGACGCCGACGAAGGACGAGCCCGAGGCCTCGACCATGATCGAGCCCATCTGCACGCCGACGAACTCGCCGAACTGGTCGGACAGGCTCACGTTCAGCAGCTCCTTGCCGAGCGCGTTCTCGACGACGACGCGCGCGTTGCGCACGGTGCGGAACGAGCGGCCGGAGCCTTGGGGATGGATCATCGCGACCAGCGGGATCTCGATCACGCCGGCCGCCGGCGGCGCGAGCCGGTCGGGCTGGATCGACACCCACTCGTCGTCGCCGGTGGCCAGGCCGTCGGTCGCGTCGGGGCTGTGGACGAGCGCACCGCCGTGCACCGAGAAGGTCTTGTCGGCATTCAGCGGCAGCGTGCCGGTGGCCTGGCCGCGGATCGTGCGCTGCACGTTGTAGGTCGACAGGATGTCGCCGAAGCTCGACACCTTTGCGCCGCCGCCGGTGTTCACGGCCACCAGCGCGTGCAGGTCGATGTCGGTGTCGCCGTCCCAGGCCAGCCGCACCTTGAAGCGCTCGCCCTTGTCGAGCGACAGCGACAGCTTCGGGGCGGCATCGCCGGGCTTGGTCAGGTTGAGTTTGAGCGAAGGTGCGGTCATGGGGGCAGCGCTGATCAGCGGGTGAGGGTGTAGGACTGGGCGGCGACGGTGGCGGCGGGGTTCAGCCCCTTGCCGAGGGTCAGCATGTCTTCGCGGGCCTGCGCCATCAGCGCGCGGGCTTCGTCGAACTTGCGCTGGTTGGTGTCGCGTGCGGCATCGACCAGGGCCACGAGGTTCTGCGTGTCGGCCACGACGGATTGCAGCTGCTGCGCCTGTGCCAGCCGGTTGTTGCCCGGCGCGGTGGCAGCGTTCTGGACGGCATCCTGCATCAGGATGCTGCGCACCCGGTTCAGGTTGCGATCGAGGTCGGCACCCTGCTGGCCCAGGCGCTGCAGGTCCTGCACCATGCGCGCGCCGTGGATGGTCAGCAGCGTCATCTTGATGCTCGCGAAGCGCGAGGCCATCGTCGTCGCCAGTTCCTGCAGCGTCGCGACGCCGGCGTTCTGCAGCTGGCGGATCACGAGCTGGTCGGCCGGCAGCTTGCTCAGCGTGCCTTCGACGGCGAGCGCGCGCGATTCGAGCGACTGCAGCTTGTCGCGCAGGTCGTGGCGGCGCTGCGGGTCGCCGGCGAGCACGGGCTCCAGTGCAGCGACCTCGGCGCGCGCCTTGGCCAGCGCGCTGTTCAGGAAGACGGCGTCTTCAGCGAAGGCGACGAAGCTCTTGCGGTACTCGGCCTTCACGGTGTCGAGGTGGCGCAGCTCCTCGTTGAGGCGGGTCATCTCGGTGCGCAGCCTGGTCTCCATGCCGGCGATCAGCTCGGACAGCGCCTTCGAGCGGCCCGATGCGATGCGCGCCGCCTCTTCATAGGCCCGGCTGGCGGCTTGGCGCAGCGACTTCCGGTTGAAGAGGCCGAGGATGCGCGCCAGCAGCGACGGCTGCGCGTTCAGGATGCGGTTGGCCAGCTCGGGCAGGTTCTCGTCCTGCACATGCTGGTTCAACGATGCGACCAGCGTGAACAGCTGCGGCGAGGTGCTCTTGTCGATGCGCGAGAGAAAGCCGTCGAGCGTGCGGTTCAGCGCCAGCTCGGGCTCCAGGGCCAGCGAGGCGATGTCGTGCTGCGAGATCTCGGTGAACCGGAAGGCGTCGACCCGGGCCAGCAGGCTGTCCTGCTGCTGCGGCGACAAGGCCAGCGGGAAGTTCTGCGGCAGGCTCAGCTGCGGGTTCGTCGCCAGCGACGCCGGCGAGGTGGCCACGAGGGCGTTGGGGTCGGTCATGGGCGCCATTCTCATACAAGCGCTGCGGATGTAGGAGCACACCTACGGGGGAACCCCGCCTTCTCCGATGTCCCTGCCGCACAGGAGTCGCAGGATGGAAGCCTGTTCCTGATCGAGCCTGAAAGGAGTTCCTCATGCCGACACCGCAGAAGACACTGATCGACCTGGAGAAGAAGTTCTGGCAGTCGATGGTGAACCAGGACACCGACACCGCGCTCGCGATGCTCAGCGAGCCCTCGCTGATGGTCAGCTCGCACGGCGCGATGAAGTTCGACCACGCGGCCTACCGCCAGATGGCGGAGCACGGCAACATGGTGATCACGTCGTTCGAGCTGAGCGACGTGGAGGTGGTGTTCCCGAACGACGCGACGGCCATCGTGACCTACCGCGTCAAGCAGGGCGTCGCGCCGCGCGGGGAGAGCAAGGCCACGCAGCAGGTGATGAACGACTCGTCGACCTGGGTGAAGAACGGCGGCGGCTGGCAGTGCGTGATGCACACCGAGACGCCGGCCGAGGGGGCGCCGACGAAGCACTGAGGGGCGAGGCTGGCGGGGCCTGCCGATGCCGGGAAAATTCGCTACCCTGGCGGCCCCGCTCCATGAACCTCGACCCCCATGACCCTGAACATCGTCGTCTATTCGAAATCGGCCTGCCCGCAATGCGACTCGGCCAAGATGCTGCTGAGCTCCCGCGCGCTGGAGTTCAAGGAGATCCGCATCGATGACGAGGCCGAGCGCCTGGCGTTCTTCGAGAAATGCGGCCCGTCGGTGCGGCAGATGCCGCAGGTCTTCATCAACGACCAGCGGGTCGGCGGGCTGGCGGGGCTGCAGGCGGCGCTGGCGCAGCTCGGGCGGTGAGCGGCATCGTGCTGCTCCGGCCCTCCGGCCTCACATCCGCTCTCCCGGCAGCCGGCTCGCCTGCGCCACCCAATCGATGAACCGGGCCTCGTCCAACGGCTCGTCCTCGCGGATGTGCAGGTAGCGCGTCTCCGGGCTCTTCGACTCGACCGGCGGCATGGGCTCCAGAAGTGCTCCGCGGAAGAACGCCACCTTCACGTAGTTCGTGAAGACGTGGAAGCTGAGGAACCATTCCTTGTCCGCCATCCCGTAGAACGGCGAGTTCCACTTGACCGCCTTGTGCACGGCCGGCACCGCGCGAACGACCAGTTCGTCGATGCGGCGCCCCACGTCGCGCTTCCAGCCCGGCATCGCGGCGATGAAGGCCTGCACGGGTGCGTCGCCATCTCCCTTCGGGATCTGCGGATTGCCGCCGGCCAGCAGCACGGGCGCCTTGCCCTTCGATGTCGCCTTCGATGTCGATTTCATGGCAGTGAACGCTGCGCGCAGCAGCGCGGTTGCTGAAAAGCCGATCGTGCAACGAAAAACGCCGCCTCGAAAGGCGGCGTTCCTGTCTGGCGATGGCGTTACAGCGAACCGAGGAAGGCCAGCAAGGCTTCCCGATCGGTCTTGCTCAGCGCGACGAAGCGATCGCGGCTGGCCTTGCCTTCACCGCCGTGCCACACGATGGCTTCGGTCAGCGTGCGGGCGCGGCTGTCGTGCAGGTAGCCGAACTTGACGTCCTTGCCTGCGACCAGTTCGGTGTAGCCGATGCCCCACAGGGGCGACGTGCGCCACATGTTGCCGGTGGCCAGGCCTTCGGTCAGGCCGTCGCCCAGCTCGGAGCCCATGTCATGCAGCAGCATGTCGGTGTAGGGCTTGATCGTCTGGTCGCGCACTTCCTGGAACTCGCTGGTGGAACCGGTCTTCATCTGGGTGACGTGGCAGGTCGAGCACTTGATGTCGGTGAAGACCTTGGCGCCGGCGGCGATCTTGTCGACGTCCGGGTTCAGCGCGGCCAGCGGAGTGACACCCTTCGGGTAGCCGCTCGCCACGTTGCGTTGCGCCGGCACGGCCAGCAGGGCGACGTAGCGTTCCAGCAACTTCAGCGCGTCTTCCGTCAGGCCGGTGTCGACACGGTTCGCGGTGGTGCACTTCGCCGGGCCATACAGGCAGTCGCGGTTCGGGTACACCGGCGACGTGACCGACATGTCCAGCAGCGCGGCGGCCGACACCTGGTGGCGCAGGCTGACCTTCGATGCCTTCCATCCGTAGCGGCCCAGGCGCACCTTGCCGGTTTCCGGGTCGTACGCGAAGTTCGCGACCCCCATGACGCCGTCGGCATCCGGGGTGGTCCTGGCGCGCGCGATGATGTCGGCGTCCGGGATCGCCTCGAGCAGGCCCATGCCGATCACCGGCTGGGCGCTGCGCACCGAGAACACGCTCGGGGTCGGGCCGTCGAACGAGATCGTCGGCTTGCTCAGCTCCACCGAGCTGCCGTCGGCCAGCTTCACGGTCTTCAGTTCGAAGCCTGAGACGTGCACCGCGGTGCCCCAGTCACGACGCACGCCGTCGGTCGATCCCTTGGCGTTCATCTGCGCGCCCAGACCGTACATCGGGTGCGGCAGCTGCTGCCCGTTCGCATCGACTGCTGCCGTGCGAACCGCCATCGTGTCGAGCTTCTGATTGACGACGGTCGGTGCCAGGCTGCGGTTGTTGTGGATGTGGCAGCCGAAGCAGGTCGACTGGTTGAACATCGGGCCTTGCAGGCCGATCGCGGCCTTGTTCGTGTCGTTGCCGTTCTCGGTGTGCTCGCCGGTCTGCATGTTGCTGTGGAACCAGCGGCGGCCTTCGACGAAGCGCTGCATGTTCTGCATGCCGATGTTGTTGTGCGGCTGCTGGAACACGAAGGTCGAGTTGTCGGCGTAGTCGTAGGAGACCGAACCGAGCCCGCCCTGCAACGCCTCGGGCGGCAACGGCGTGTTGTTCAGGCGCGGCTGGGCACCGTAATACGGGCGCAGGCCGGCCCCCACCACATAGCTCAATTCGTTGGTGTAGTAGCGATGACCGTCGCTGGTGCCGAGCCCCTTCATGATCTCGGTCGTGGAGAAGAACGACGGCGTGAACTCGATCACGTCGCCCGTCTTCAACGAGCGCGCCGCGACGGTCTTGCCGGCGACCAGGGTCCCGGTGGTCGACTTGCCGGTGGCGGCATCGAAGTTCACCGCGTAGTCGTAGAACTGGGTGGCGCCGGGCACGTCGGCACTGCGGCTCAGCACGCCGTTGGCGTCCGTGGAGAGTGCTGCATGGCCGGGGAAGGTGTCGAACACCACGCTGCAGCCATCGTTCGCGCCGATGATGTTGTTGTAGCCGCTCGTCGGCTTGGCCAGCGCGTTCTGCGGCGGCTTGGGCACCACGGGGCACGCGGCGATGCCTTGGCGGCCCAGGTTGTAGGTGTCGTCGTCCAGCAGGTCGCCCGGGCTCATCCAGCCGAAGCCGGTGGTGTTGGGGTTGTCGAATCCGCGAACGAAGGAATGGCCGCCGCCGAACTGCGGCTGCTGGAAGTACTCGTTGACGATCAGCTTGGGCTTGGTGACGCCGGTCACCTTGCTGTTGTCGATGAACTCGACACCCCAGGTGCGGAAGGCAAAGTAGTTGGCCACGAAGTTCAGGTGCGCGCCGGGCCCCTTGTCCACCGGTTTTCCGGCGGCATCGACGGTCTCGTTCGCGCCGTAGCCGACCTCGTTCCAGTCTTCGCCGCGCTCACGGGCGTGGCGCGAGCGGCCGACGAAGCCGACGCGGGTCACCAGCGTGCCGTCCGGCAGCGAGAACTGGATGGTGTCGATCGGTGCCTGCTGGGCTGCTGCCGGGATCAGGTTGCTGCCGTCGGCCGGGTGCGGGATGAGCGAGGTCGCGACCGTCKAGCCCAGCGTGTTGTCGCTGCCCGGGGACTTGAAGCTCGCCTCGATGATCGAGTAGCCGTAGCCGGTGGCGCGCTTGACGCCGTTGATGCGCACGTAGCGGACGTTGGCGTTCAGGTTGTAGAACTCTTCCGTGCCGCCCTTGCCGTCGGCCACGTAGCGCAGCTGGTACCAGGTGTCGCCGTCGTCGGAGACGAGGATCGCGTACTCCTTGGCGTACGCGGCTTCCCACACCAGCTTCAGGTAGCCGATCTGGGTCTTGGCGCCGAAGTCGAACTGCAGCCAGTTGGTATCCGACTGGGAGCTTTCCCAGCGGCTGTTCTGGGTGGCGTTGCCGTCGATGGCCTTGTCGGCGGTGTTGCCGCCGTTGGCGCTCGAGGCGGTGGCCTTGGTCGGTACGACGGCGACGCCGGGCTTGCTCATGTCGACGCCGGTCGGCAGCTGCTGCGCGGGCGTCGGGGCCRGCGCAGCGGGTGCGCCGCCGGACGGAATCGACGGCGGCGGTGCCGGTGTCACCGGCTCCAGCACCGGCTCATTGGGATTGCCGCCACCGGAGGCGGGCGGTTGGGCCGGCGGTTGCGGCGCGGGGGCGCCGACGTCGGGACTCGGTGCCGCGGCGGAATCCGCATCCTTGCCGCCGCACCCGCTGAGGACGGCCGCTGCGAGGAAGAGGGAGCTCAGCGCCACCAGCGCTGCGCGCGGCCGGCTCTGTCCCTCGGGAATCTGGTGCTTCATGCTTACAGGTCCTTTGATCGTGTCTGTTGGCTTGGGGCTGCGGCGCCCGAGAACTTCATCAATCCTCAGTGCCGGGTGCATGCAGGAACTGATGCGCAGGTTTGATGCCAACGTCGATGCAACGGAACCGGTTCCGCACCGTGCGTCCTACGGAGCCCGCAAGCGCGCGGCGTCGCCCGAAGAGCGACGCATTTCACGACAGAAACAACTGGAAACAAGCTTGACCGGATGGGATGCCCGGGAACAGTTTGCGGCCGCGGGTGCTGCAATGCACCCCATCGATCAGGCGATGGATGCCATTCGATATTCGATGGGTGCGGGGTGGTTCCCCGCTGGCAGCGCTCAGGCGGCGACGGCGGATCGAAGCCGGAAGGCGCCGACCACTTCCGTCAGGCGCTGCGCCTGGACGCGAAGGCTGTCCGCAGCCGCAGCCGATTCCTCGACGAGTGCGCTGTTCTGCTGTGTCACGTGGTCGAGCTGGGTCACGGCATGGCTGACCTGGTCGATGCCGAGCGACTGCTGTTCGGACGCGGTGCCGATCTCGGAGATCAGCTGGGCGACGCGCTGGACCGAGCTGACGATGTCGCGCATCGTCGTGCCGGCGTCGGCCACCAGCCCCGCGCCGGTGGCCACGAGACCGACGCTCTCGCCGATCAGGGCCTTGATCTCCTTGGCTGCCGTGGCCGAACGCTGCGCGAGCGTGCGCACCTCGGCGGCAACCACCGCGAAACCGCGCCCTTGCTCGCCGGCCCGGGACGCCTCCACCGCGGCATTCAAGGCCAGGATGTTGGTCTGGAAGGCGATGCCGTCGATCACGCCGGTGATGTCGGCGATCTTGCGGGAGCTCGCGCTGATGTCGTTCATCGTCGAGACCACGTGCGACACGACCGTGCCGCCCTTGGTGGCCACGACGCTCGCTGAAGCCGCCAGCGCGGTGGCCGTGCGTGCGGCATCGGAGCTGCTCTTCACCGTCGCGGTGATCTCTTCCATCGACGACGCGGTCTGCTGCAGGTTGGAGGCCTGTTCCTCGGTGCGCTGCGACAGGTCCGCATTGCCGGTGGCGATCTGGCTCGAGCCGGTGGCGATCGAGTCGCTGCTCTGGCGGACCTGGCCGACGATGCGGACCAGGGATTCGTTCATCGCCTTCAGCGCGGCCAGCAACTGGCCGGTCTCATCCTTGCGCTCGACCGTGATCTGCGAGGTGAGATCGCCGGATGCGACCGTCTGCGCCACGCGCACGGCTTCGGCGATGGGCAGCGTGATCGAGCGCGTGAGCACGACGGCGATGCCGCTGGCCAGAGCGACGGCGACGACCGTCAGGCCGATCATCAGCAGCTTGGCCGTGCCGGCGATGCCGGACGCTTCGATGCCGAACTGTTCCATCCCGTCGACCTGRCTGGTCGAGAACGCCTCGATCGACTCCAGGTAATCCTTCTGCAGCGGCAGGATGACGCTCACGAGCTGCTGGCGCGCCTCGTCGGTCTTGCCGGCCTTGATCAGCTCGACGAACCCGGCTTCGCGCTCCTTGAACTTCGCACGGCGCTCGTTGAGGTGCGCGAGCGCCGCCACGCCCTTCTCCGAGTGGACCGACCCCTTCAGGCGATCGATGGCGCCGGCCACGATCGGCGCCGACTGCTCGACCTTGTGCAGCTCCTCGCGGGCGACGGCGGGGTCCGTCGCGATCAGTGCGGTGCGGATCGCACGCAGCTGCTTGTTGACCTCGTTCTCGATGGTCTGCGCCAGCGCCACCTTGGCGTAGCGGTCATGGAGGATGGTCTCGGTGTTCGCGTTGACGGCGCCGATCTGCGTGTAGCCGATGGCGGCAACGGCGACCAGCAGGCCGATGACCAGCGCGAAGGCCGCGGTGAGGCGGGTGCCGATCTTCAGGTTGTCCACAGCTTTCAAGATGACCTCTCTTGCTCCGCGGAGCCTGGTTCGCGCTTGCCGCGCTTGCATTTGCCAACGCGTGATGTACCGGGACTATCGGCAGGGCGGGCGCGAGCCTGAGCCGGCGAACGTGAACAAGTCGGCGGCGCAGGCTCAGGTGCGGAGGATTGCCGGGTCCTCGACGTGCAGGCGCACGGTCGTGCCGCCGCCGGGCCGGCTGGCGATCTCGAGCGTGCCGCCGAGCAGGCGGGCGCGTTCCTCCATGCCGAGCAGGCCATGCCCGCTGCGCTCGTCCGACGGGTCGAAGCCGGTGCCGTCGTCGGCAATCGCCAGCTGCCAGCGGCCGTCGGTGTGCTGAAGCGCGAGGTCCACCCGTGCGGCATGGGCGTGCCGGCGCACGTTCGTGAGCGATTCCTGCGCGATGCGGAAGACCTGCGTCGCGATGTCAGGAGCGAGCCGGTCCGCGCCGGCATCGACCTGCAGCCGGCACGGCAGGCCGGTGGCCTGGCTGAACTCCGCGGCCAGCCATTCCAGCGCGGCGGCCAGCCCGCCGTCGAGGGCGGGCGGGCGCAGTTGCTTCACGAGCGCACGCACGCCGCCGGCCAGGTTGTCGATGCGGTCGAGCAGCAGCTGGTACTGCTCCTGTGCCGGCGGCTGCTCGCCGCGGGCGCGGGCGCGCAGCACGGAGGCCTCCATGCGCAGGGCGGCCAGCTGCTGGCCCATCTCGTCGTGCAGTTCGCGCGCGATGCGCTTGCGCTCGTCCTCCAGCGCGCGCGTGTTGTGCTCGCCGAGCCGGCGCAGCGCCTGGCGCGACACCTCGAGTTCGGCGGTGCGCTCGGTCACCGCGTGCTCCAGCCGATGGCGCTCGGCCCGCTGGCGCCGGCTCGTCGCCCAGGTGCTCAGCCACCACAGCAGCCCCAGGCCGGCCGCGGTGGCCAGCTTGGCCGGCGTCGACAGCCACCAGGGCGGCGCGATGGTGAAGGGGATCCGCAGCGGCGGGCCGGCCGCGACGAGCGGCAACCGGTAGGCGGCGCGCACCTCCAGCACCTGGCTTCCGTCCTCCGGCGACTCGATCGTCACGACGTTCCCGGCGATGGCCTGCCAGGGCGCGTTGTCGTGCAGGCGGTATTCGAGGTGCAGCATGCGGCTGCGGCCGAGGTTCGGCGTCCCCAGCGTGAACTGCAGATGGCGGTCGTCCCAGTCGATCTGCGCCGGCACCTCTGCGGCGGTCCTGTCGCCGAACGCCACGGCCTGGATGCGCAGCACGGGCGGCGCCGGTTCGGTGGCCTGCGCGCGGATGCGGGTGACCCCGGCACTGCTGCCGATCCACGCGGTGCCATCGGGTTCGAGCAGCACGGCACCGTCGTCGATGTCGTCCCACAGCAGCCCGTTCGAGTGGTCGATGTGCCACCAGCGGCTGCCGTCGAACACGAACACGCCCCGGTCGGTGCCGAACCAGACCCGTCCGTCGGACGCGGTGCGAAGGAAGTACTCGGTCGGGTTCCCGAACTGGGCCAGGTCGAACCGGCGGGTGAACCGGGCGATGCCGGCGGCGTCCACGGCGTAGACCGAGAGGCCCTGGCTGTCGAAGGCCCAGAAGTCCGTGGCATCGACGAACGCTGCGCGGCCGTAGACCTCGACCGGCTCACCCTGCGCATCGCGCATCGGCAGCCAGCGGCCGTCGACGGCGCGCAAGGCGCGGTGCCCGCTGAGGAACCATTCGACCGCGTTGGCCGCGACCCCCTGCGCCGGGAAGGCGATCTCGTTCACGAAGTCCTGGTCCGGCAGCCCGCTGGCCACGGGCTGGCGCTGCGGGCCCGACGCCGCGGCGACGACGCGGTCGACGCCGTTGCGCCCGGCGAGGTAGATGCCCCCTTGCCGGCCCTGCATCACGACGGAGAGCGACGGATCGTCGAAGATCACCGCGGCCCGGGCCGTGTCGGCCTTCAGCCGCATGACGCGGCCTGCTTCCACCCACCACAGGTCGCCACTCGCATCGACGGCGAGAGCGCTGACCGCGCTGGCCGGGTGGCCTGCCTGCGCCGGCAACGGCTGGAACCGGGCCGTGCTCTCGTCCAGCCACGCGGCACCCCGGGCCGTGCCGGCCCACAGCCGCCCGCTGCCGTCGCGCGCGAAGGTGAACGTGGCGGGTGCCGGCAGCCCGAGGGCCGGGGTCCAGTGCTCGACGTTCAGGTAGCCGATCCAGCAGTGCAGGCCGCGGCCCGATGTGCCCAGCCACAAGCTGCCCTCCGCATCGAAGAACAGCGAGCGGATCAGCGTCTCCGGCAAGCCCTGCGCCGGTGTCCATTCCCGCCAGCGCCGCCCGTCCCAGCGTGCGATGCCGACATCGGTGGCGGTCAGGATGCCACCTGCCGGGTCCTCGGCCAGCGCCGCGGTGGCCGGCAACCGCTGTGCCAACGGGGCCTCGACGGCGCTGAAGCGCTGTTGCGCCGGCGGCAGGTGGGCCAGCCGGTCGCGGCTGCGCGCCCAGACACTGCCGTCGCGCGCTATCACCAGGTTGCCCCACATGCGGGCCGGCAGGCCCTCGGCCTCGCCCCAGCGGCGCAGCGTGCCGGCGCGCCACTCGCACAGCCCCCGGCCACAGCCGAACCACAGGGCACCGCGGCCGGCGCGCAGCGGGCCGGAATCGGCATCCATCTCGCCCGGCGGCGCGGGGAACGCCGGCAACTGCAGCTGCCGCACGACCGGTGCAGCGCCGGGCAGGGGGGCGTCGATCGACCAGATCCGGCTGCTGCGGTCGATGGCCAGCACGGTGCCGTGCTCGTCGATGTCGATGCGCTGTCCGGGATCGACGCCGATCGGCTTGCCGCCGGGCTGCGTGATGGCCGACCACTGCGCCACGCCGTTCTTCTCGCGGCGCAGGAACAGGCCGACATCGGTCGCCACCCAGAGGCCGCCGCGGGCATCGGCCCGGGCCGCGTGGACCATGGACCGCTGCGCGCCCGGGGCCATCGGCTCGCGATGGATGCGGAAGCCGTCGAAGCGGAACAGGCCGTTCTCGGTGCACAGCCACAGGGTGCCGTCGGCGGCCTGCGTCAGGCAGCCGACCGCCATGTTGGTCAGTCCGGCCGCCTGTTGATAGGCCTCGAAGACCGCGTGCTGTGCCTGCGCAGGGCCGCTCCACCCGAGCAGCAGCGCGGCGAGCGCCGCCAGGGCGCGCTCAATCCACCAGGCCATGCCTCAGCGCATAGCGCACCAGGTCGCTCAGCGAATCCTGATTCAGTTTTTCCATCAGCCGGGCCTTGTAGGTGCTGACGGTGTTCGGGGCCAGGTTCAGCTCGCTGGCAATGTCGGTCGGGGCCTGGCCCTTCACCAGCGCGAGCAGCACCTGGCGCTCGCGGGCCGACAGCAAGGCCATCGGCTCGGCCTGCGCCTGCTCGGCGCGCAGCATCTCGCTGCTCAGCGATGGATCGACATAGCCGCGCCCGGCCGCCACGCGGTGGATCGCATCCAGCAGTTGCTCGGGCGAGACGTCCTTCGTCAGGTAGCCGAGGGCGCCGGCCTTCAACGCGCGGCGGGCGATGTGCGGATCGGCATGCATCGTCAGCACGAGCACCGGCAGCTGCGGATGGGCCGCGGCGACACGCTCGATCAGGTCGACCCCGCTGCAGCCGGGCATCAGCAGGTCGAGCAGCAGCAGGTCGATGCCCCCGGCGTCGACAGCGGCCAGCACCTCGGCCGCCGACGCGCCCTGGCCGGCCAGCGCCAGCCCCGCGTCGAGCTCGAGCATCTTGCGCAGGCCTTCGCGCACGAGGGCGTGGTCGTCGGCGATGAAGACGCGGATCGGGACGGCGATGGAGGTGTGTGGCGGCATGGGAGTCACCGGGACGGTGCCCCTGATGTAGTGATCAGTCTACAGGATGCCCGCTTTATCGGCAGATCACCGGCCCGGTCGCGTCGGAATCGAGCAGTTTGTGAGAATTTACCCGTCGATCATTCTCTGTTTCTTGTAGATTAATGTCTACACGATTTGATGTTGCACTACACCGCAAGGGCTTATGTTCATCTATCCATCACCCCGAGATCGATCCGACCACGCTGCCTGGAGCGTCCGGGACGACAGTTCCGCCAGCGCGCCGGCGCTTCACGCCGTGCTGCGTTTCGGCCGCTGCGAGGTCCGGACCGCGTCGCGCGAGATCCTGGTCGACGGCCAGCTGCGCGCGCTGCAGCCGCGGCCCTTCGACCTGCTGCTGGTCCTCATCGAGAGCCGTGCCCGGGTGCGCACCACGAACGAACTGCTGGACGAGGTCTGGCGCCACCAGATCGTCCAGCCCGGTTCGCTGGCCGCGGCGGTGATGCGCATCCGCCAGGCCTTGTGCGAAGGGGAGCCCGGCATCGGCCAGTTGATCCGCACCTACCCGCGCGTCGGCTATCGCTTCGTCGCCGTGCTCGATGGCGAGGTGGCGTGCTGAGCGGCCGCCCGCCATCGATCGATGCCGACCTGCTTCTTCATGAGGTGCATGCACCATGTCTTCGTACCGCATCAACGACCCGTACCCGCTGCTGCCAGGCTGGCTGGATGAGCTGGCGAGCGCGACGCTCGAACACATCGCCGACGACCTGAGCGAGCTGCTGACCCGGCATCCCGGGGCCCGGCGCACCCTGATCCACCTCAGCGTGATCGAGAACACGCTGCGCTACAAGGATCGCGCCGCGGCCCACCGGCTGCCCGTCGGCGTGCTGCAGGGCGCGCTGGTCCAGCTGGAGGCGATCGGCTTCGCCAGCCGGAGCACCGGGCTGACCATCCTGCGCTTGCGCCTGATGCAGGCGCTGCTGCGCCATGGCGCCACGGCGGCGCCGGCACGCGCCCCGCTGCACGCGGGTCGATGAGCCTCTGTCGCGGGCCCGGACACGCCGATGCCTGTGCCGCCGAGGAGCGCGCCGTCCGGCGGCGTTGCCTCGCGCTGGTCGCGATGGCGGCGGTGGCGATCCTCGCCGCGATGGCGCTGCGCCGCCACGGCGACGCCATCGCTCGCGACCAGCTGGTCGACGGCACGAGTGCGCTGGCCGGCCTGCGTGCGCGCCTGGAGTCGTACCACCGGCACCACCGCACCTACCTGACCATCAGCGAGGACATCGTCAGCCCCTGCGACACCCTCCCGGCCGGCGCGGCCGGGACCTTCCACGTGCAATGCATGCAGGTCACGGCCACCACCTATTTCCTTGCCGCCCAGGGCAGCGGCGTGACGCAGGGCTTCGTCTACACGACGGACACGAGGAACACCCAGGTCACCGCAGGCCTGCCGGCCCGCTGGGGGGCGAACCCACCGTATCCGTGCTGGATCACCCGCCAGGGTGACTCCTGCTGATGGACGCCTGCTGATCGCTCAGATCTTCCCGACGCCGGCATGGGCCTTGACCGTGTCGGGCACGTCGTTGGCCGAGATCGGCTTGATCAATCCACCCGCGAGGGGCTTGAACGCGGCCGGCACGGCCGAGTCCTGCACGAGCTTGTCGGTGGTCGGTGCCGGGCTGGCGATGTTCGGGTTGCAGGGGCGCCCGATCGCGGCGATGCAGGTGGCCTTGGTGGCCGAGGTCTGCCCGTACACGCCGAACAGCTGGCCGTTGCCGGTGGCATCGGTGAGCACCGGCATCGAGACGTTCCGGAAGTAGTTGGCCTCCATCAGCACGCGCGTGTTGGCCCCCTCGTAGTCGAGCGCATGCCAGCCGCCGGTCTCGAAGTAGTTGTTGACGAGGTGCACCAGCGCACCGCTGCCGGCGGAATTGAAGCGCGGAGCGCGACCGTCGAAGTGATGCAGGTAGTTGCCGGCGATGGTGATCCTGCCGTTGCCGTAGGCGAGCAGGGTCCAGTAGTGGCTGCCGGTGCAGCGCGCCGACCACGCCGACCGGCCGTCGAGCTCGTTGTTGGAGAGCGTGATCTCGTCGACCGTCGCCGTGGCATCGCCGTTGCCGAGGACGATGAACTGGCGGCCGATGCGCGCGAACCGGTTGTGGTCGATCCACACCTTCGTGGCCGCGGGGATGGACAGGCCGTCACCGCCCCAGACCATGCCCTCGTTGATGTCGGTGAACGACAGGTTGCGGATGATGATGTTGCTGACGCCGCCCTGCAGGATCACGCCCTTGCCCTTGAGGCCGGCGTTGGCGCCCACGCCGACCAGGGTCTTGTTCGAGCCCATCAGGAGGGCGGTGGTGCCGGCCACCTTGTACCGGTAGGAGCTCGTCGGCTTGCCCGTGCAGTAGCTCTTCTGCCAGTCCTGCACGTTCAGCGTGATCTCGCTCTTCTGCGTGACGCCGGTGCACACGCTGGTCGCGAAGCAGCCCGGTGCCGAGGCGCTGCCCTCGCTGTCGGTCAGGTCGATGACGGACGCCACCTCGATGATGCGCCGTTCGGTGTCGGTGCAGCCGTTGCCGTTGCTGGTGCGGCAGAGCTCGCGCTTCAGGTCGGCGACCGTGCTCACGCGGACCGTGCTGCCGCCGACGCCGCCGGTGACGCCGGCCGCGAAGCCGATGGGCACGTTGCTGACGGCGCGCACGGTTTGCGCCTCGGCGCCCGCGCCGTCGTTGGCCTCGGCGCCGGATCGATCGAGCTCGGACGTGCCACCGCACGCCGCGAGGACGGCAGCAGCCACGGTGACGAGCCACAGCGCCGGGCTGCAGACGCGATGGGTTGGGTGGGTCGACAAGATGCTGTTCCTCCGGATGGCTCGATGCACGACCCTAGGGCAAGGCTTCGCCGAAGTCGTGACGGAACCTTGCTGGCGGGATGCCGGGAACGACAAGATCGAAACACGTTGTGAGCCCGGGCCGTCCATCCGGAGCGATGCCGGCATCGGTCAATCGTCCGATTCCGCCGGCCGGCCGCGCGCCGCAGACTGGCCTGATCCGCTTTCCACCGAGATCACGCCATGACGACTGCAAGCTCCCTTTCCACGAACTCCACCTGGCTGAGGACGCTCTACCTCACGCGCGCCGGCTTCTCGATCGCGTGGGTGGCGCTCGCCTTCACGGTGGCGTTGGCATCGCCCGTCGTCGCGAGCGTGCTGCTCGTGCTGTACCCCGCGTGGGATGCGCTGGCGAACGCGCTCGACGCCCGGCAATCGGGCGGCATGTCGGCCAACACGACGCAGATGGTCAACGTGCTGGTCAGCGCCGCGACGACCGTCGCGATGGGCGTGGCGGTGCAGCGGGGCATGCCCGCGGTGTTCGTCGTGTTCGGCGTCTGGGCCGTGCTCTCGGGCCTGCTGCAGCTGGGCACCGCCGTGCGCCGCTGGAAGCACCACGGTGCGCAGTGGGCGATGGTGCTGAGCGGTGCGCAGTCGGCGCTGGCCGGCACGTTCTTCGTCAAGCAGGCCAGCGGGCCGGCGCCGATGCTGCAGAACCTGGCGGGGTACGCGGCGGTGGGGGCGGTCTACTTCCTGATCTCAGGGTTGATGCTGCTCTGGCGCGAGCGCCGCACGCGCTGAATATCCGCGATGATGGGGTCCTTCGATCGACTCCTCCGTTGCATGACATGACGCCGTCTCGCCGTGCCTTCGCCGCCCTGCTCCTGGCCGCCTGCGCCGTGCTGCTGCCGCAGGCGGCCGGTGCGCAGGAGAAGTTCATCGTCGTGGCATCGACCACGTCGACGGAGCAATCGGGCCTCTTCAAGCACCTGCTGCCGGCGTTCACGCGCGCCAGCGGCATCGAGGTGCGCGTCGTCGCGGTCGGCACCGGCCAGGCGCTCGACATCGGCCGGCGCGGCGATGCCGACGTGGTGTTCGTGCACGACACGGCGGCCGAGGAGAAGTTCGTCGCCGAGGGCTGGAGCGAGAAGCGCTTTGCAGTCATGTACAACGACTTCGTGCTGGTCGGCCCGAAGCCGGACCCGGCCGGCGCGCGCGGCACCGACATCGTCGCYGGCATGGGCAAGGTGGCCGCCGGCGGCCAGCCCTTCGTCTCGCGCGGCGACCGCAGCGGCACGCACAGCGCCGAGCTGCGGCTGTGGAAACTGGCGGGGCTCGACCCGGCCGCCGCCAAGCCGGCCGGCTACCGCGAATGCGGCTGCGGCATGGGGCCGGCGCTGAACATGGGGGCCTCGATCAACGGCTACGTGCTGACCGATCGCGGCACCTGGCTCGCGTTCAGGAACCGCGGCGAGCTCGCCATCCTCGTCGAAGGCGACAAGCGGCTCTTCAACCAGTACGGCGTGATGCTGGTCAACCCGGCCCGGCATCCGCAGGTCAAGAAGGAGCTCGGGCAGCGCTTCGTCGACTGGCTGGTCTCGCCGGCGGGCCAGGCCGCCATCGGCAGCTACCAGATCGAGGGCCAGCCGCTCTTCTTCCCGAATGCGGACTGACCGGATGCGAACTGACGCCGCGGGCGGATGAGCACCTTCGCCGACAGCTGGCGGCTCGCGTGGACCTTGATCGTCGGCGGCGACGCCGAGCTGTGGCGCATCGCGATGCTCTCGCTGCAGGTGAGCGGCATCGCGGTGGGGGTCGGGTCGGTGGCGGGCCTGCTGCTCGGCGCCTGGCTGGCCGTCGCGCGTTTCCCCGGCCACGGCGTGTTCGTCTGGGCGGTCAACACCTTGCTCGCGCTGCCCGCCGTGGTCGTGGGGCTGCTGGTCTACCTGCTGCTGTCGCGGGCGGGGCCGCTCGGGCCGTGGGGGCTGCTGTTCACGCCGACGGCCATGGTGGTGGCGCAGAGCGTGCTCGTGACGCCGTTGATCGCCGCGCTGTCGCGCCGGCTGGTGCTGGTGGCACTCGATGAAGGCGGCGACCAGCTGCGCTCGCTCGGGGCGGGGCCGCTCGCCTGCGCGCTGCTGATGCTGGTGCACGAGCGGCTGGGCGTCGCGACGGTGCTGCTGACCGCGTTCGGCCGCGCGGTCGCGGAAGTCGGCGCGGTGATGATCGTCGGCGGCAACGTCGCCGGCGTCACGCGCGTGATGACCACCGCGATCGCGCTCGAGACCAGCAAGGGCGACCTCGCGCTGGCGCTCGGCCTGGGCCTGGTGCTGCTGGGCATCGTGGGCGTGGTCAATGGCGTGATCATGCTGCTGCAGTGGTGGGGCGCGCGCACGCGGGCGCTGCCCGCGGTGCCACCGTTGCG